>NZ_JAJEPR010000018.1:0-64909 GCF_020686945.1 Fusicatenibacter faecihominis
AGATGGGGGAGTTTGAGGGGGCCTGCGGGCTCGCTGACTCGGAGCGGGCCCCCTCAAGTTTACCCCGTCACGCTTTCCCAAAGCCAATGGGGACACCCAAAAAACCAAAAACACCGTCCTCAATGGAAATGATAAAATTTCTCAAAAATAGTTCTTGACAACTAACAGAGGTTAGAATATACTAACCTCTGTAAAAGATAATCCTTATCAACAACGCAAAAAAACAAAGAAAAGAGGTAAAAATGATGCCGTTATCCATGGCAAAAGAAGGCGAACCCGTCGTTATCAAAAAGGTAGGCGGAAAAGATGAGACGAGACAGTTTCTGGAAAATCTCGGCTTTGTGGCAGGCGGCACAGTTACCGTCGTATCTGAGATCAATGGAAACCTTATCGTCAATGTAAAGGAGTCCCGCGTAGCGATCGGCAAAGATATGGCCAACAAAATTATGGTTTGATTCATAGCAAATCCGTGAGATACTGCACAATCCCGTGGAGCCGCTATAAAAAATCAAATAGAAAAGAGGAGAAAAACTATGAAAACCCTGAAAAATGTTGCCGTAGGGCAGACAGTCACCGTCAAAAAACTGACCGGTGAAGGTCCCGTTAAGAGACGGATCATGGACATGGGAATCACCAAAGGTGTGGAGATTTACGTCAGAAAAGTGGCGCCCCTTGGAGACCCGGTTGAAGTAACTGTAAGAGGATACGAGCTGTCCTTAAGAAAAGCAGATGCTGAAATGATTGAGGTAGAGTAAATTTTTTTGCCTGCGTGTTAGAGGATTCTAACAAAAGTTAGTAAAGGCGAATAAAAAGAAAAGGAGCGAAAAAATGTCAGTAAAGATTGCATTGGCAGGTAACCCGAACTGCGGTAAAACCACATTATTTAATGCGCTGACAGGATCCAACCAGTTTGTTGGTAACTGGCCCGGCGTAACCGTAGAGAAGAAAGAAGGTAAACTGAAAGGTCATAAAGATGTCATCATCATGGACCTTCCGGGAATCTATTCCCTCTCTCCCTACACCCTTGAGGAAGTTGTAGCCAGAAACTATCTGATTAACGAGAGACCGGATGCTATCATCAACATCGTTGATGGTACCAACATTGAGCGTAACCTGTATCTGTCCACACAGATTATGGAGCTTGGTATCCCCGTAATCATGGCCATCAACATGATGGACCTGGTTGAGAAATCCGGCGATAAGATACATATCGACAAACTGAAAAAGAAACTGGGCTGCGAGGTTGTAGAGATCTCCGCACTGAAAGGAACCGGCATTCAGAAAGCAGCTGAGAAAGCAGTTACCCTGGCTGAGTCCAAAAAGAATGTAACTCCGGTTCATGAGTTCCAGGAAGATGTGGAAGCCGCTATCCACGCAGTAGAGGAGCGCCTTGGTTCTTCCGTTCCGGAATCCCAGAAACGTTTCTTCGCAATCAAACTTCTGGAGAAGGACGACAAGATCATCGAGCAGATGACCAACGTTCCGGATGTTTCCAGAGAGATCAAAGCACTGGAGGACAAATTTGATGATGATACCGAGAGTATTATCACCAATGAGCGTTATGTTTATATTTCCTCCATCATCGGCGTTTGCTGCACCAAGAATAAAACCAAGAAGCTGACCACTTCCGATAAGATCGACCGCGTGGTTACCAACCGTTGGCTGGCACTTCCGATCTTCGCAGTAGTTATGTGGCTGGTTTACTATGTATCTGTAACTACCGTCGGCGGCTGGGCAACTGACTGGGCAAACGATGGAGTGTTCGGTGATGGCTGGCACCTCTTCGGAATCGGAACTTCCTCCTACGAAGATGCAGCAGCTGATTACAGCCGTGCAGACCAGATCGTAGCAGCTGTTGATGAAGACGGCAATGTAACATCTGTAGATATTGTTGATGACGAAGATAAAGTCATCGAGACTGTAAAGATCAGCGACAGCGTTGTAGCAGACGCAGAAAAGGTCGTTGAGGCTGGAGAGCCGGATCCCGCTGAGTACGGCGTATGGGTACCGGGTGTTCCGGTTATCATTGAGAGCGGACTGGATGCCATCGGCTGTGCTGGCTGGCTGAAGGGGCTGATCCTTGACGGTATCGTAGCCGGTGTCGGAGCTGTTTTAGGTTTCGTTCCGCAGATGCTGGTACTGTTTATTTTCCTGGCCTTCCTTGAGGCCTGCGGTTACATGGCCCGTGTCGCATTTATCATGGACCGTATCTTCCGTAAATTTGGTCTTTCCGGTAAATCCTTCATCCCGATGCTGATCGGTACCGGTTGTGGAGTCCCGGGTATCATGGCTTCCCGTACGATCGAGAACGACAGAGACCGTAAGATGACGATCATGACCACCACCTTTATCCCCTGTGGCGCAAAACTGCCGATCATCGCACTGATTGCAGGCGCTCTGTTTAACGGCGCCTCCTGGGTGGCTCCAAGTGCATATTTTGTAGGTATCGCAGCAATCATCTGCTCCGGTATCATCTTAAAGAAAACCAAACTCTTCGCTGGAGATCCGGCTCCCTTCGTTATGGAGCTTCCGGCATACCATATGCCCACAGTCAGCAACGTGCTGAGAAGCATGTGGGAGCGTGCATGGTCCTTCATCAAAAAGGCCGGCACCATCATCCTTCTTTCCACCATCGTTCTGTGGTTCCTGATGAACTTCGGTTGGGTTGACGGTTCCTTCGGAATGCTGGAGGCTGAGCAGCTGAATGACAGTATCCTTTCCAAAATTGGTAGCTTCATCGCACCGATCTTCACCCCGCTTGGATGGGGCGACTGGAAGATGGCAGTTGCAGCAGTTACCGGTCTGATCGCAAAAGAAAACGTAGTAGGTACCTTTGGTGTTCTCTTTGGCTTCGCAGAGGTTGCTGAAGACGGTAACGAAGTATGGGGCCAGCTGGCAGGCAGCATGACTCAGATTGCAGCTTATTCCTTCCTGGTATTCAACCTGCTGTGTGCTCCCTGCTTCGCAGCTATGGGTGCTATCAAACGTGAGATGAACAATACCAGATGGTTCTGGACAGCAATCGGTTATCAGTGTGGTCTGGCTTATGTGGTTTCCCTTTGCATCTACCAGCTCGGTACTCTGTTCACAGGCGGCGGATTCGGCATCGGCACGGTTGTAGCCATCCTTCTTGTGATCGGCTTCATCTATCTGCTGGTTAGACCGTACAAAGAGAGCACAACTCTTAACGTTGGCGTAAAAGCAACAAAATAAAAATTATCAGGGTCCGAAAGTGAGGTGTCCTGTAAAATGGGAACAGTAGTTGTCGGTGTAATATTAGTAGGCATCGTAGCTCTGATTGTACGGAGTATGATTCGCGACAAGAAGAGCGGTAAGTCCCTGCAGTGTGGCGGAGAATGCAAGAACTGCGGAGGCCACTGCGGAAAATAAAAACGCAGCCTTTGGAGGTGTGAGAAATTGCCAAAGAATTCCGGAACAAGGAAACTGAAAGATCAGGGAGATTACAAGAGAACACAGATGCAGAAGGATCTGATCATCCAGAAGCTGAAGGAACAGGGACTTCGCATCACCAAGCAGAGGCTTATCCTTCTGGATATCATTCTGGAGGAGGACTGCTCCTGCTGTAAGGAGATCTATTATAAGGCCTCCCAGAAGGACGACAAGATCGGCTCTGCCACCGTGTATCGAATGATCAATACCCTGGAGGAGATCGGAGCGATCAGCAGAAAGAACATGTACAGAGTTGACTGCAGTCCGGAATGCAGAAAGGAAAATGCCTGCACCATTGAACTGGAGGACAACACAGTCATTGAACTGAATGAAGAAAAATGGAATCAGATCATCCGCACAGGACTGGCAGCCTGCGGCATCACCGCAGACGGCCAGAAGGTCCGGAGCATTACCGCAAATATGCCGGCCTGTGTGGAAGCCTGATCGGTTTCCGAGGTAAAGCTGCCGCAAAGTTGACGAAAGTCGATTTTGCGGTAGTTTTTTTGTTTTGTTCAGAGTCAGGCAGATTTTCAGTCAAAAGTGTGAGTCATGCTTGCATGAACGAACACTTTTGACTGAAAATCTATTTGGCGGATACGCCACACCGACGAAATGCGAGGCATTTTGGAGGTGCGCTTGACTTTTTTGAAAAAAACATATTTTCTAATCCCCAAAAGGATGTTACAATAAGCTATAGTGAGATCAATGTCCGGTTACGGCCGGGAAAGGGGAAAGCTATGAACGATGTACTGATTATTGGAATTGCCGACGGCTCAGGAAGCGGCAAGACAACTCTGACGAATCAGATCGCGTCACTGTTCCAGGAACATGTGACGGTTTTGAAACATGACAACTACTACAAGGCTCATGACGATATGACCTTTGAGGAACGGAAAAATCTGAACTACGATCATCCGAACGCTTTTGATACCGAGCTGATGATTGAGCATCTGAAGGAACTGAGGGCAGGACGTCCGGTTCAGTGTCCGGTCTATGATTACAAAGTCCACAACAGGAGCAAGGACACGATCACCGTAGCGCCCAGCAAAGTGATCATCGTGGAAGGAATCCTGATCTTTGAAAATAAAGAGCTCTGTGATATGATGGATGTGCGTGTCTTCGTGGACACCGATTCCGATATCCGTCTGATCCGCCGTCTCCAGAGAGACGTTCTCGAGCGGGCCAGAAGCCTGGAATCCGTCATCAACCAGTATATGAATACGGTGAAACCGATGCATGAGCAGTTTGTGGAGCCCAGCAAGAAAAACGCGAATATTATTATTCCGGAAGGCGGTTATAATAAGACTGCCATGGAGATGCTCCAGAACCACATCAACAGCCATCTGAAACGGACGGCAGACTTATAATGGTAACGGCCGGCGAGATGCCGGATTGTTTATAAACAAAAAGGAGGAATTTAAAAAATGAAGAAAAAGGTATTAGCAGCAGTTTTATCTCTGTCCATGATCCTTTCCACAGGAGTAGTCGCTATGGCTGACGAGACAAAGGATCCGTCAGAAGTAAAGGTTGGAGTTATCACTGATGTCGGCGGCGTAAACGACGGCTCCTTCAACCAGTCTGCATGGGAAGGTCTGCAGAGAGCTCAGGAAGAGCTGGGAATCACTACAAGCTACCTGGAGTCCAGCACCGATTCCGATTACATCCCGAACCTGGAGACCTTCATCGACGAAGAGTATGACCTGATCATCTGTATCGGATACCAGCTGGCTGACGCAATGCGTGAAGAGGCTGAGGCTAATCCGGATCAGAAATTCGCCATCGTTGACGATTCCAGCTGTGCAGATCTGGACAACGTTACCTGCCTGATGTTCGAGCAGGCTCAGGCTTCCTACCTGGTAGGTTATGTAGCTGGCCTGACCACCAAGACCAACACCATCGGTTTCGTTCTGGGTATGTCCACCGGCGTTATGAACGAGTTCGGTTACGGCTACTGTGCAGGTGCTCTCGATGCTAATCCGGATGTTACCATCCTTCAGAACAACGCAAACAGCTTCGCAGATACCGCAGCAGGTAAGACCGCAGCCAACAACATGATCGCTGACGGCGCTGACGTGATCTTCCACGCAGCAGGCGGAACCGGTCTTGGCGTGATCGACGCTTGTAAAGAGGCTGGCATCTGGGCCATCGGTGTTGACTCTGACCAGAGCGCTGTTGCTCCGGACACCATCCTGACTTCCGCTATGAAACGTGTAGACAACGTTTGCTACGACGAGGCACAGGCTGTTCTCGAGGGCAAATATGAGCCGGGTGTCCAGACCTTCTCCCTTGTTGACGGCGGTGTAGATATCGCTCCGACCGTTGACAACATTGATGCAGAGGTTCTGAAAAAGATAGAAGAAGTAAAAGAGAAGATCGTTTCCGGTGAAGTAGAAGTTGCAAAGGACAAAGAGACCTTTGAAGCAAAATACGGCGATGTATATCAGCTGGATGAGTGATCAAGACGTTTAAACGACTGATCTGGGCAGAGGGGCTTTGAAAAGGGCACTCTGCCCCTTTTCCGTAAAAGGAAACAAGAAACAGGAGAGATTTTAAATGAGAGACATTAGTATGGAACGGGTAAACGAGACAAGAGAAAAAATGCTGGAGACAGTAAAAAGTCCCACTCTGACGCATGAGCAGAAGGTAGCCACGATGGCAAACCTGGCAGATTCCCTGCTTGAGGTTGTGGACCTTCCGGAAGGCCTTCATGAGCTGATGGACCAGCCCATCGAGTCAAAGTGCATCTGCGATCTGGCAGAGGGACACGCACCGCTCCGTCCCCGGTATATTATCCCGGATTATGCGAAATTTATGAGAGAGGGAAGCAAATTCCTGCAGCTGGATCCGCCGAAGGATCTTTTTGAGGCGCTGAATTCCCTTCTGATTTTTTACAAACATGTGCCCAGCGTGACAAATTTCCCGGTATATCTGGGAGCACTGGACGAACTGCTGGATCCTTTTGTACAGGATATGGATGAAGAACTGGCGAAGAAAATGATCCGTCTGTTCCTGATCCATGTAGACCGCACGGTTCTGGATTCCTTCTCCCATGCCAACGTGGGACCGAGGGATACCAAGGCGGGAAGGATCATCCTGGAGGTGGAAGCAGAGCTGGAACAGGCTGTACCGAACATCACGATGAAATACGATGAGGACATCACTTCCGATGAGTTTGCGCTCATGGGCATCAATACCACCCTCCACAGTGCGAAACCGAGCTTTGCAAACCACAAGATGTTCAAGAGCGAGCTGGGCGAGGATTATGTGATCGCCAGCTGCTACAACGGACTGAAGCTCGGCGGCGGTTCCTATACGCTCTGCCGTCTGCTCCTGGGCAATATCGCAAAACGTGCCTCCAGCGTGGAAGATTTCAAGAAAAATCAGCTTCCCTACGTCTGCCAGGTGATGGCCGATTATATGGATGCAAGAATCCGTTTCGAGGTGGAAGAGAGCGGTTTCTTTGAGAATAACTTCCTGGCAAAAGAGGGCTTCATCCACAAAGACCGGTTCACAGCCATGTTTGGTATGGTAGGTTTGGCCGAGTGCGTCAACCGTCTGATGGAACTCCAGGGCAAGACCGGCAGATACGGCCACGACGAGGAAGCAGACGCTCTGGGCGTGGAGATCATGGATCAGATCGACGCTTTCAACAAGGCCCATGTGAACCCCTACTGCGAGGCTACGGACGGCCATTTCCTTCTTCATGCCCAGGTAGGCATCGACAGCGATATGGGAATTTCCCCGGGAACCCGTATCCCCATCGGGGAGGAGCCGGAGGAGCTCATCGACCATCTGCGTCACTGCGAGAAATTCCACAAATATTTCCCGTCAGGAACCGGAGACATTTTCCCCATCGATACCACGGTACACAAGAACCACGACTTCCTTCTGGATGTCATCAAAGGCTCTTTCCGCGAGGGAATCCGCTACCTGTCCTTCTATGCGGCAGACAGTGATGTGATCCGTATCACCGGTTATCTGGTGAAAAAATCTGAGATCGAGAAACTGGAGCGGGGCGAAAACGTCCTTCAGGACACCACGGCCCTCGGCATGGGAGCCAAACACAACAGCCGCATCCTCCAGAGAAAAGTGCGGTAAGCTCATGGAACAGAAAGAAACAGGCATGGCCGCGGCGGAAAGCTGCGGCCGGGTGCCGGTAAATAAGATCATTCCCTTCAGTGCAGTGGACGGACCGGGAAACCGGACGGCCATCTTTCTGCAGGGCTGTAATTTTGACTGCCGCTACTGTCATAATCCGGAGACCCGAAATCTCTGCCGAAGCTGCGGGACCTGCGTGGAAAAATGTCCCAAAGGAGCCCTTTTCTTCGGGGAGGACAAGAAGGTTCATTTTCATCCGGAAAAATGCTGCGGTTGTGATACCTGCATCCATGTCTGTCCCTTCGGATGCAGCCCCAGGATCCGTATGATGAATGCGGAGGAGGCCTTTGCTGAGGTGAAAAAACAGCAGCCTTACATCCGGGGGATCACTGTGTCCGGCGGGGAATGTACCCTGTACCCGGATTTTTTGCAGGAGCTTTTCACCATCGCGAGAAAAGCCGGTTTGGGGACACTGATTGACAGCAACGGAACTTTGAATTTTGAAAAATATCCGGAGCTTCTTGCAGTGACAGACGGAGTGATGCTGGATATAAAAGGCTGGGATCTTGAAGACCATTTAAGGGTCACGGGCGTGTCCAACGAGATGGTATTAAAGAACGCAGAGTATCTGGCAGCTTCCGGCAAGCTTTTTGAGGTGCGAACAGTGGTGGTACCGGAGCTTTTTGACTGTGAGAAGACAGTCCGTGAAACGGCCCGCCTGGCTGCGTCTCATCTGGCGCAGGGAAATATCCGTTATAAGATCATTGCCTACCGGCCCATGGGAGTCCGGGAGGCATACTCACATTACCGTGTGCCGGATAAAGCATTTTTAAACGGCCTGGCTGATCTGGCTCGTCAGGAAGGAATGACGGACGTGCTGATCGTCTAATATGTAACTATTCAGAGCCAAGCAGATTTTCAGTAAAAAGTGTGAGTCATGCTTGCATGAATGAGCACTTTCTACGGGAAATCTATTTGGCGAGAAGCCACAACGAGATGAAACACAGCGGAATCGAGGTGCGGCTCTGAATAGTTATCTAAAATAAGGAGGAAATAGACGTGGAAAGGCAGAGCAACGTTGATAAAAACACTGTGGCCATTCAGATGACGGACATTGTCAAGAAATTCGGCGACTTTACCGCCAACGACCACATTCATTTGACTGTCCACAAGGGAGAGGTCCATGCGATCCTGGGAGAAAACGGCGCAGGAAAAAGTACGCTGATGAATATTCTCTACGGTCTGTACCAGCCCACATCCGGAACCATCGCCATCGATGGAAAAAAGGTGGTCATCGACAGCCCGCAGAAGGCCATCGATATGGGAATCGGTATGGTACACCAGCATTTCATGCTGATCCAGCCCTTTACCGTAACCGAAAATATTGTTCTCGGCATGGAGCCGAAAAAAGGAATCACCGTGGATATCAAATCCGCGAGAAACCGCATCATGGAGCTTTCCGAGCGCTACAACCTGAAGGTGGACCCGGATGCGAAGATCGAGGATATCTCTGTAGGTATGCAGCAGCGAGTGGAGATCCTGAAAGTCCTCTACCGGGGAGCCAAGCATCTGATCCTGGATGAGCCGACGGCTTCCCTGACCCCGCAGGAGATCACCGAGCTCATCGAGATCATTCACAACCTGACCGCAGACGGCAAGAGCGTAATCCTCATCACCCATAAGCTGAAAGAGATCAAGGCCGCCGCCGATTACTGCACGATCATCCGTCAGGGTAAATACATCAACACCGTGGATGTGGACGAGGTCAACGAGAACCAGCTGGCTTCCATGATGGTCGGCCGTGACGTGGAATTCAAGGTTGAGAAAAAGGAGCAGAAGCCGGGAGAGATCGTTCTGGAGGTCAAGGACCTGCACGCGAAGGATTACCGTAACGTGGAGATCCTGAAAGGACTGAATCTGAACGTCCGCCGGGGCGAGATCGTAGGTCTGGCTGGCGTGGACGGAAACGGACAGAGCGAGTTTGTGGAGATCCTCACAGGTCTTCGAAAAGGCGAATCCGGTCAGGTGAATGTCCTGGGCGAGGATCTTTTCGGAAGCACACCGAGAAAAATCTTCGAGCATGGCGTGACCAGCATCCCCGAGGACCGCCAGAAACACGGCCTGGTTCTTGATTTTACCGTGTCTGAGAACCTGATTCTTCAGAATTTCGGCAAGGAGCCCTATTCCAAAAAGGGAATCCTGAAAAAAGATGTGATCCGCAAACATGCCACCGAGCTCATCAAGAAGTTCGATATCCGTCCCAGCGGTTGTGAAAACCGTCTGGCAGGCCAGCTCTCCGGAGGAAACCAGCAGAAGGTCATCATCGCCCGTGAGGTGACAAACGACGGAGAACTCCTTATCGCCGTGAACCCCACCCGTGGATTGGATGTCGGAGCCATTGAGTTCGTGCATAAATATATTGTGGAACAGCGTAATAAAAACAAGGCAGTACTGCTGGTGTCTTTTGAACTGGATGAGATCATGAGCCTTTCCGACCGGATCGAGGTCATCTTCGGCGGTCAGATCGTCGGAAGCGTGCCGGGCAAGGATGCAGATGAGAACCAGCTGGGCTTCATGATGGCAGGAGGTACAAAACATGAGCAGGAAAGATAAGATTTTAAGTGGGAATGCACTCTACACATTCATTGCCATAATCATCGGCTTCGTGGCAGGAGCCGTGCTTCTGGCCGTGGCCGGCATCAATCCGGGCGTTGCTTACGGAAAACTGTTAAACGGCGTTTTCGGTCAGGTGAAATATGTCACCTGGGGCGTTGTGTATGCAGCGCCGCTGATCCTCACCGGACTGAGCGTTGCCTTCTCTTTCCGGACCGGCGTTTTCAACATCGGAGCTGAGGGACAGTTCGTTGTGGGTTCCATCGCAGCCTGCGTGGTCGGTATTGTCTTTCATCTGCCGGCCCCGCTCCACATTTTTCTCTGCATTGTGGCAGCTGTGGCAGCGGGAGCTCTCTGGGGCGTTATCGTCGGTTTCCTGAAGGTAAAACGAGGCATCAATGAAGTGCTTTCCTATATCATGTTCAACTGGATCGCCTTCTACCTTTCCAACTACATCGTAAACCTGAAAGCCATCCGGAGAGTCGGAGGCGGTGAGGCCAGCCAGGACGTGGCAGATACGGCCCGCATCCTCGCGCCGGAATTTGTCAAGACAGCTACCCGCTGTACCGCAGCCAACTGGGGTATCGTCATCGCTGTTGCAGCAGCCATCCTCGTATGGTTCATCATCAGCAAGACGACTCTGGGTTATCAGCTCCGGGCAGTCGGTTTCAGCAAGAGCGCCGCTGAGTACGGCGGAATCAACACCAACAAGATGTTCCTGACCGCTATGGCGATCTCCGGAGCACTGGCAGGCCTGGGCGGCGCTGTTCAAACCCTTGGTATGGCCGGCCGTGTGAGCCAGTTTGCCAGCCAGGAGCAGTACGGTTTCCAGGGAATCACCGTAGCGCTGATTGGTTCCTCCCATCCGGTGGGCTGCATCTTCGCAGGTGTTTTCTACGGAGCCATGAAATACGGCGGCGGTAAGTTAAGCCTGGTAAACGCACCGGCGGAGGTTGTTGATATCATCATGGGTATCATCATCTTCTTCATCGCCATCTCTCACATTTTCAAAGTGATCTTTAACCGGAAAAAAGGAGGAAAATAAAAATGAATGTAATCATTAAAGATCTTGGTCTTCTGATCAATGCAATGCTGATCGCCACGCCTCCTCTTCTTCTGGCAGCCCTGGGCTCCTGCTTTTCCGAGCGCAGCGGCGTGGTAAATATCGGAATCGAGGGTATGATGACCATCGGCGCTTTCATCGGCGCAGTTGCCGCTTACTACAGCGGAAACGGCTGGCTCGGTTTTTTCTGCGGCGGTCTTGCGGGAGCGGCCTTCGGCGTGCTTCATGCGGTTGCCTGCGTTACCTTTGGCGCGGACCAGACGATTTCTGGTACGGCCATCAACTTCATCGCGCCGGGACTTGCGGTCTTCCTCTGCAAGGCCATGTTTGAGAACTCTTCCGATTCACCGGCCCTTGACACTGCCAGCAAACTGCCGAAAATGTTCAACGGCGTATTTCCGGCCGGTTCCTTCGGTTACAACGTGCTTTCCACCTATTCCGCAGCTTATTTGAGCTTCGTGGTCGTTCTGGTGGTATGGTTCGTTTTCTACAAGACCCGTTTCGGTATGAGACTCCGGGCGGTAGGCGAGCATCCCCAGGCCTGTGAGACTCTGGGAATCAACGTGTTCCGCATCCGTTACATCTGCGTGATCCTCTCCGGATTCCTCTCCGGACTTGGCGGAGCCTATGTGACCCTGGCAACCGTAAGCCAGTTCCGCCCGAGCGTTATCGTAGGACAGGGCTTCATCGCTATTTCTGCCGTTATTTTCGGTAAATTCAAACCCCAGGGAACTTTCAAGGCCTGCCTGCTGTTCGGCTTCTGTAACGGCGTGAAATCCCTGCTGGGAGCAAGCAATGTCGTTTCCCCGTATCTGATCTCCATGATCCCCTATGTGGTAACGATCCTGGCGCTGGTATTCTTCGTAGGAAACTCCAGAGTTCCGGCAGCCAACGGAAAACCGTATGTGAAGTCCAAATAATTATGAGGTAAAAGAATGGAAAAAGAGAAGCTGAAATCAATGCCGAAGGTGGAGCTTCACTGCCACCTGGACGGTTCGCTTTCTCGCTCATTCATCAGTCAGGAGCTCGGTAGAGAGGTAGATCCTACCGAGCTCCAGGTGGCTTATGGATGCCGCAGTCTGAAGGAGTATCTGGAAAAATTTGACCTTCCGGTGCAGTGCCTTCAGTCGGAGAAAAGCATGAGAAAAGCCGGATATGATTTTATCCGGAGCGTGGCGGCGGAAAATATGAAATATGTGGAAGTGCGTTTTGCACCGCTCTTTTCCGCCCATGAAGGATTTTCCACAGAGCAGGTCATCGAAGCCCTGCTCAACGGTCTGGAAGACGGGCGGAAAGATTTTGGCACCGAGTCCAACATCATCGTCTGCGCGATGCGTCATCAGTCCGAGGAGGACAACCTGGCCATGTTCAGGGCGGCCAGAAATTTCCTGGGCGAGGGCGTCTGCTGCGGAGACCTGGCAGGAGACGAGGCGGCCTGGCCGATGAAGAATTTTGTCTATCTATTCGGGGAGGCGAAACAACTGGGCCTGCCTTTTGTGATCCATGCAGGGGAGTGCGGCAGTGCGGAAAACATCCGGGAGGCCGTGGAGTGCGGGGCCAGAAGGATCGGCCACGGCATCGCGATGAAAGGCCATCCGGACATTATCAAGCTGGTGAAGGATACCAGAACCGGCGTGGAGATGTGCCCTATCAGCAACCTGCAGACCAAGGCTGTGGAAGGGCCGGAGGACTATCCCATGCGGGAATTTCTGGATAACGGCCTTCTCGTGACGGTGAACACGGACAACCGTACCGTGAGTAACACCAGCATTTCCAGGGAGCTGGGCTTCATCCAGGAAACCTACGGTATCCGGGACGACGAGCTGAAGCTCATGATGGAAAACGCCGTGCGGGTGTCCTTTGCAGGGGACAGCGTAAAGGACCGGATTCTGAAAGAAATCCGGGCATTCGGATAAGGGAGGATAAAACAAATGAGAGAACAGCTGCGACAGATAAAACTTTGGAAGGTGATTTTTGCGGCAGTGGGTATCCTTCTGGTGGGAACCGGCGTGGCTTTCAACGCCAGGGCGGCCCTGGGAAACGATCCCATCGGCATTATCTATGACGGCGTCCGGAACGCGGCGAACCTTACGGCAGAGCAGCTTGGTATGACATCCAATATCGTAAACATCGTTCTTCTGGTACTGGTATTTCTGGCAGACCGGCATTATGTGAATCTGGGAACTTTTATCTATCTGATTCCCTACGGATTTGCCGTGGACCTGGGCGGAAAGCTCTATCAGGCCCTGATTCCGGCCCAGACGCTGCCGTTCCAGATCCTGGGCGCTTTCATCGGCTGTCTTCTCTTATATGTGGGTGTGGCAATGTTTATCACCATGGACATGGGTGTGGATCCCTTCACCGGCGTGGTGCTCGTCCTTAGGGACAGGCTCCACATGGAGTACCGGAAAATCAAGGTAATCTTCGACCTGTGCATGATGGTACTGGGCTTTGTGCTGGGAGGAAAACTGGGTGTGATCACGATCCTGACGGCCATCACCGCGGGACCCTGCATCCAGGCGTTCTCCGGCCTGCTCAAAAAATTCTTTGAAAGCAGGGGGATTGACTATGAGTAAAATGTATGAAAAACTTCAGAAATGTGTTTCCATCATCCGTGAGAAAACCGATTTTGTCCCGGAGGTGGCCCTGGTCCTCGGTTCCGGTCTGGGGGAATATGCCCGGAACATGGATGTAAAGGCGGAGGTTCCCTATTCTGAGATCGAGGGCTTTCCGGTCTCCACCGTGGCAGGCCATGACGGCCGCTTCCTTTTCGGCTATGTGGAGAAGGTTCCGATGGTCATTATGAAGGGAAGAGTTCATTACTACGAAGGGTACGATATGACGGATGTGGTGATGCCGATCCGGATCATGGGAATGCTGGGGGCGAAAAAAGTGATTCTGACGAATGCGGCCGGCGGTGTGAATCAGGATTTCCAGCCGGGGGATCTGATGATGATTACGGATCATATTTCGACTTTCGTGCCGAGTCCGCTTCGGGGGGAGAATCTGGATGAACTTGGAACCCGTTTCCCGGATATGAGTCATGTGTATGACCCGGAGCTCTGCGAGGTGATCCGGAAGGCGGCGAAGAAGCTGAATGTACCTTTGAAAGAGGGAATTTATGTTCAGTGCTCGGGGCCGAATTATGAGACGCCGGCGGAAATCCGCGCTTTCCGTGGAATGGGAGTGGATGCTGTCGGCATGAGTACCGTATGCGAGGCCATGGCCGCGAATCATATGGGGATGAAAGTGTGCGGGATCTCGTGCATTACGAATATGGCAGCGGGGATCTTGGATCAGCCGCTGAACCATAAGGAGGTGCAGGAGGTCGCTGACCGCGTGAAGACGACGTTTGAGCGACTTGTAACTGAGACTGTGATGCAGCTTTGAGGAAAGCTGGAGGAAATATATTTGAGGGGGTCCGCGACTCGGAGCGCGCCCCCTCAATTTTGCTTTTCTATGCCGTTTGGTTGGGATGGCGTAATCCCCTGGCATCACTAACTACCTACCTCTTTCCATCCAGCCATTTACAAATATACATGGCTGAAAAGTAGTCATGTGCAAAACATGTAAGTATTAGTGAAAGAAAATTTTTGACATTTAAGAAAAAGTGTGGTAGAGTAAATACAAAAAGAAGGTACTGCCGATAGACGGTTAGCCTGATATATTATTTTGCAAAATAGTCGTCTAGTTTTTCGGGCTGGGGCGGCTATTTTTGTGTTTTATGACTATCTTTACCGAATGTGTATCCGATACTGAAGCAGGTCAAACCAAAGCTGACTATTGCGATAAAATCTAAAATACTCATTGGCTCAGTCCTCCTTTCCATTAGTTTTCCGGAAGGGTGTCTATGTATTCGGATGATCACAGTCCGTATTTTGCATTGGTTTTTTCGAAAACTGAGTGTAAAAACACTCTGCAATCCTCCGCATAATAACAGGACTAACCGCCTACCGTTATGGCAGTACCCGTATTGATTATAACAGCTTAAATGACAAAATCCAACGAAAAACATATTTATATTTTACAAAAATAAATTTTTTGGTTGCAAAAAATGAAAGGAGAAAAATAATCAAATGGACATCATAGAATTAAAAGCCCCGTCCCCTGAATACGCCGCCGACATCTGGCAGTTCCGGCAGGAAATCCTGGAGAAGGATGCTGGAAACAAGGATCAGTTCGCAGGCTGCGGGGGACTTGAAAACTGTACCTCAGCGGAGGAATGGATCGAGCGTATGAAGCTTGGTGAGAGTGAGGAAAACTGCAAGGATGGCAAGGTGCCGTCCCATATGTATCTGGCAGTCCGGAAAGCGGATAACCGGATCGTTGGCCTGATTGACCTGAGACACCACATCAATCACCCGATCCTCGGAACCTGGGGCGGTCACAGCGGTTACTCTGTGCGACCCTCCGAGCGCGGCCATGGCTATGCAAAAGAGATGCTCCGCCAGCTTCTTCCCAAGGCCGGAGCCCTGGGAATCCAGAAATTTCTTATCACCTGCAAAGTCGGAAATCTCGCCAGTGAGAAGACGATTCTTGCAAATGGCGGTGTCTTTGACAAGATCGTTGATGGAAACGGAGAAGAAATCAAGAGATTCTGGATTACGATTGACCCGGAGAAATGATATTTTGAAGGAAAAGAAGTAAGGATTGGAAAAGAATCCTGACAGTAATAAGAGAGCCACCGGCCTTAAAGCTCCGGTGGCTCTACTCTATTTTTTCTTATACCCGCAATCGCAATAGGGTCCCCCGGAAGCCAGGGTGTATTCCCGCACAAAGACGGAGGCTCCGGTGGCTTCGCTCATATCATAGTCCAGGTGGCAGAGGGCGGGAGTCAGGTCGTAGAGGCCGAGTTTTTTCATGAGGGCGCAGATGCCGCACTTGTAAAAACGGGCCTCGTAGCCGCTGCCGTCAGGATATTCGAAGTAGTCCATATTCCAGGAAAAAGGATTGCGGTCGGCGGCTTTGAGCCGGGCCGTTTTCTGCATCTGCTGTCTGTCTTTTTCGGAAAATTTCAACTTTCCGCTCTGGCGGAAGAACCAGCTCACGAGGGGAGTCATGCTGGAATCCCGATAGTAGTTTGTCAGGGTTTTCACATCCGGCCGTTTTGGCATGGAGAGGACGAAAGCGCCGATCATGGCACAGCTGACGATATTCATCTTAAAGCGATCCTCTTTTTCAAACTCCGGCAGTTCGCGGATGATCTTCTTGTACCGTACTTTCGCTTTTCGCGTGACTTCCTTTGCCTCAGTGGCATTCAAACCGAAGCAGGTTTCAAGGTTTTTGCGGAAAGATCTTGTAAAAACTGCCCACAGGGCCACGGGCATTCCCATATACTTCATTTTCGGACTCCTTTCCACTCCGCGATGGCTCTTGTCATGATGACTTCGATATCCATGCGGGTTTTTCTGCATTCTTCCGGGTATTTTTTCGCTGCTTTAAAAGCGAGTTTTACGAAAAGGCCGGAGCCGATGGGCAGCATGGTTTTCAGCATTCCTTCCGGGAAAACGAAATGGGTGCCGTGTTTGTAGACGACAGCTTCCACCTCGCAGGCGTGGGGCCGTTCAGAGAGACGTTTTTCCATGCGGCGGATATATTTGGCGGTGTCCCAGAGAACGTCGTCCTCAGCGCCGATGAGAAGCAGTTTTCCGTGGATGTTCTCAACCTTGATTGTCTCGGCTTCCGTGATGGGATGAGCAGCCTCGGAATCGTCGAAAAGCTTTCTGGAGTTGAGCATATCTCCGGTGCGCCTGGACTCTACGGCGATGATTTGCCAATATTTGGGATGCTGATAGAAGAAGGGCATGTAGGGGAGCGGCTTGCCGTGGTAGGAAAAGAGGGATTCTCCTTCGATGGGCCATTCCTTGCAGCCGTCTTTTTTGCCCTGCATGAAGCCCTGCCAGATGAAATCGCTGGGCGTCATGGCGATGGTGAGGGTCAGCTCGGGAAAATAAGAAGCCGCGGTCAGAGCCAGCGTTCCGGTGGTGGAGGCTCCTGCGATGGCAAGCCGGCGGTTTCCGGTTTTTTTCAGCCATTTGATGGCCCGTTCAATCCGCTCGAGAGGATAATTGTGATGGCCGTAGTCTTTTTTCGCAGGGGACATGGTCAGGACGTTGATGCCGAGACTCAGGAGATATTTGACCGACGAGCGGGCCATGTAGTCCTCGGGGTCATCCCCCAGCATGGTGATCATCGCGCAGTCCGAACCGGCCGCGCATTTCCAGTATGCGCCGTAAAAGCCATCTTTTTCCGTATCAAAATGAATCTTTTTCATCAAAACTCTCCTCCTCTGTATTAAATTCTTACTGACATTATACCGTTTACAAAAGGGAATGAAAAAGTCTTTAGATGATAAAATCAATCAATAAGAGTGAGGTAAAAGAAAATGGCGAAAATCCTGATTATCGATGACGACGTTTCGATTGGAAATATGATAGAGACCGCTCTTCTGAAGGCAGGACATGAGGCGTGGCGGGCTTATTCCGGGACGGAGGCCCTGTTTTTGCTGGAGAGGGAACGGCCGGATCTCATCCTTCTGGATCTGATGCTGCCGGGGCTT
Source organism: Fusicatenibacter faecihominis (assembly GCF_020686945.1). Classification (NCBI taxonomy): domain Bacteria; kingdom Bacillati; phylum Bacillota; class Clostridia; order Lachnospirales; family Lachnospiraceae; genus Fusicatenibacter; species Fusicatenibacter faecihominis. The sequence continues at coordinate 17,784 of NZ_JAJEPR010000018.1, forward strand.
TCCGGGGAAGAACTGCTTCCGAAGATTCGCGAAATTCCCGTGATCGTGGTCAGTGCGAAGGTGGGCATTGACGACAAGGTAAACATGCTTCTGGGCGGGGCAGTGGATTACCTCACGAAGCCTTTTGAGCTGAAGGAGCTTCTGGCCCGGATCGAGGTCCAGCTTCGGAAAAAGGAAAGCCGCAGGGAAAAGGAAAACCTGACGGCGGGAAAGCTTACCATGAAACTGACCTCCAGGGAGGTGACGCTTGCTGGCCATCCGGTTCACCTGACGAAAACCGAGTACGCAGTCTTAAAAATTTTGCTCCAGAATCCCGGTCAGGCCATCGCAAAGTCGGTGCTCCTCGATCGGATCAGCGAAGACACGCTGGACTGCACGGAAGCTTCCCTGAAAATGCACATCAGTAACCTGCGGAAAAAGCTCCGGGAGATCGACGGCAAAGACCACATCGAGTCGGTCTGGGGGATTGGGTTCCGGCTCCTTTGACCTTTACGAAATCTTTACTCTTTTCCTGACCGCTTTCTTTACGGTTTTGCGGTAGAGTATGGCAGAACGAAAGGAGCGATTGACATGACTGACTGTCTGGTAACAAATGAACTTTGCAAGAGCTACAGAAATTTCAAGGCACTGCATCGGCTGAACATGCACATTCCGAAGGGGGCCATCTATGGTTTTGTGGGAAAAAACGGAGCAGGGAAGACGACGCTGATCCGGCAAATCTGTGGCCTGCAGAATCCCACTTCCGGGAGCTACAGCCTTTACGGAGTAAAAAATACGGACCCTGCGATCCGGAAAGTGCGGAAACGGATGGGAGCTGTAGTGGAAACGCCGGCCATTTATCAGGATATGACGGCCGCTGAGAATCTGAAAATGCAGTATCAGCTTCTGGGCCTTCCTTCTTTTGAAGGGATCCCGGAGCTTCTGGAGCTGGTGGGCCTTGAGAAGGTCGGGAAAAAGAAGGCGAAAGATTTTTCTCTGGGTATGCGTCAGAGACTGGGAATCGCCATTGCCCTCTACGGGAATCCGGATTTTCTTGTGCTGGATGAGCCCATCAACGGCTTGGACCCCCAGGGTATTGTGGAGATCCGGGAACTGATTTTGAAACTGAACCAGGAATATCAGATCACAGTGCTGATTTCCAGCCATATTTTGGACGAGCTGGCTAAGCTGGCGACGCATTACGGCTTCATTGAGGGCGGGACCCTCATCAAGGAGATCAGCGCCAGGGACCTGGAGGCGGCCTGCCGGAAAAGTATCCGCCTGACGGTTTCCGACATCCGGGCCCTCTGCCGGGTCCTCGACCGGATGAAACTGGAGTACCGCATCGATTCCGAGAGAAAGGCGGAAATTTACGGGGAGGTGGGCGTGACGACGCTTACTATGGCCCTCGCCCAGGAAAAATGTGAGATTTTTTCCATGCAGGAGCACGAGGAAAGTCTGGAAACCTACTATATGAATCTGATCGGAGGTGGACAGCATGAGTAATCTTTTCTCCGCAGGCCTTTACCGCCTGAGAAAAAGTAAAGTTTTCTGGCTGGCTCTTATTTTTATGGCAGTGATCAGCGTGATTTTGTGCGTGGAAATGGCGCGAAACGCGGTTACAGACCCGAATATTACTTTCGCGGACGGTATGTTTTCCAATCAGGCCGTCATGAACCTGGTGATGGCGGTTTTTGTCACGCTGTTTCTAGGAACGGAGTACAGCGACCGGACCATCCGGAATAAAATCATCAGTGGCCATTCGAGAAGTACCATTTATCTGGCTGCGTTTCTTGTAAGCAGTGTGGGAGGACTTATCATTTATGCGGTTTCTCTGGGAATTTCAGCGGGTCTTGGCAGTTTGCTGCTCCATGCTGCCGAAACGCCTTCTGTGGGGAAAATTTTTTCTCAGGCCCTCATTGGAGCGCTGGTCTGCCTGGTGGACGCGGCTTTTTTCACCTTCTTTGTCATGGTGCTGGGGAATAAAACTGCCGGGGCTGTGACCGGGCTTGTGGCAGGAATCACGCTTCTGACCCTGGGTGTGGCTGTTTACAGCCGTCTTTCCGAAGACGAATTTATCTACGAGCCGAAGAGCGTTTACAAGGCGATGCAGAATTTAGTTGGGGAAAACACAGAGGAAAGTGTGGATTTTTATCTCAACGACGACACGGAATGGGTAAAGCTTCCCAATCCGCGTTATCTTTCAGGAAAGTTACGGCTGGTCTATGAGAATCTGCTGGACTTAAATCCGGTGGGTCAGAGAGCGGAGCTCAGCGGCTGGGAGTTTGCGAAACCGGCCCGGGCGGTTGTTTTTGACCTTCTGGAGATCGTGCTTTTCGGCGCGGCCGGAATCCTGATTTTCCGAAAAAAAGAACTGAAATAGAGGTGATCGGATGCTGACCTGGTGCCTTTTTGCCCTCAGCGTTGTGGTGATTTTTCTGCTGGGACTTAAGATTTTTTCCTTAAAAAAGAATATGGATCGGGTCAGCAGCGAGTTTGCGAGGCTTCTTACGGAGGAGACCAATGGGCTCATCACCGTTGACACGCGGAATCCGGAGATCCGAAAGCTGGCTCGGGAACTCAATGAGGAACTTAAAACCCTAAAGGAGCAGCGCCGGAACTATCAGAACGGCGACCGGGAGCTGAAGGAAGCCGTGACGAATATTTCCCACGACCTTCGCACGCCCCTTACCGCGATCAGCGGCTACCTGGAGCTTCTGGAGGAGGAAGAAAAAAGCGAGACGGTGGAGCAGTATCTCTCCTTCATTTCCGGCAGGACTGAGGCCATGAAGCAGCTGACGGAAGAATTGTTTCGCTACACCGTGGTGCTTTCTGCCGGGCCGCCCGAGCTCAGCGAGATCGACCTTCGGGAAGTGCTGGAGGCCAGTCTTTTGAGCTTTTACGGAGCCCTCACTGAACGAAAGATCACGCCGGAAATCCATCTTCCCAAGGAGCCGGTTTTGCGAAAAGGAAATCGCGAGGCCCTGTCCCGGGTGTTTGGAAATATTCTGAGCAATGTCCTCAAGTACAGCGACGGCGACCTGAAGGTGGAGTTAAAAGAGAACGGCGAGCTTACCTTTTCCAATCACGCCAGAGACCTGGACGAGGTTCAGGTGGGAAAGCTCTTCGACCGATTTTTCACCGTGGAAACCGCCCGGGGCTCCACCGGCCTCGGCCTCTCCATCGCCAGGACGCTGATGGAGCAGATGGGGGGAAAGATTGTGGTGGGGTATGAAGACGGGGTGCTGAAGATCCGGCTGAATGTTAATGAGTGAAAACCATATTTTACCTTACCTCCGCATAGGATATAAAAATCCCGTGCGGAGGTTTTTTCTATGAATATGCTCTGGGGCGGTATGCAGCTCATTGGAATTTTATATGGGGCATTTAACGGGCGGATGCAGGAGATCACGGACGCGGTTTTGAGCGCATCCCGGGAGGCGGTGACGCTCTGCGTGACGATGACGGGGATTCTGGCTTTCTGGCAGGGACTGATGGAGATTGCGAAGGACGCGGGGCTCACGGATGTGCTTTGCGGAAAGATCCGGCCGCTGATCCGTTTTCTTTTTCCGGAGATTCCGGCGGATCATCCGGCGTATGAGTCAATTTCCATGAATTTTATCGCGAATTTCCTTGGTCTTGGCATGGCGGCCACCCCGGCAGGCCTAAAAGCCATGAAAGATCTGGAAAATCTCGAAGAAAAGCGGCGGGGCGGCAGGCTTCTCGGCAGAACTCCGGTGCCTCCCGGAACCGCCAGCCGGGAAATGTGTACCTTCCTTATTATGAATATCTCCTCCCTCCAGCTGATCCCCGTCACGATGATTGCCTACCGCAGCCAGTACGGCAGCGTGAACCCCGCCGCCATCACCGGCCCGGCGATTCTGGCTACCGCGGCAAGCACCGGTGCGGCGGTGATTTTTTGCGGGGTGATGAACCGAAAACGTCGATAATGCTTTAAAAAGTTGAAGAATCCTTTGCACGAATAATGCACAGGATTCTTTACTTTATATATAATAAAAAATAATGTTTGCAAATTTTTACTATTGAAAGATACTATGGGATACGGTAAAATATAAAGCAGTTTTATACTCACTGAAGAGAGGGCGAATTTATGGCAGAGTATACATTGTATATAGATGAAAGTGAGACATTTAACAGCGCTGGTGATAAATATTTTGTTATGAGCGGAGTTATTATAAAAGACAGCAATTATTCAGACATAGAAAATGTTTTAAATAAAGCAAAACAAATCGTATGGGAAAATATTCCGGGGTGTGAGAGGTACATATTACATGAAAAAGATATCAGCTTTGCAAGCAATCGCCTAAATTCACGAAAACTGAGTATGATACCAACGTGTTACCATATTTTTCAGGACAAGCATAAAGTAGTTCAGCTGTATAATGAATTATCAAAGATATTTAAAAATATGGATATATCAGTACTGGGAGTGTGCTTAGCTAAAAGGGTGTTATATTCTTGCTATGGGGAGAGTAAATTAAACAATCAATTTACAATAGCCATTCAATTGTTGATAGAACACTATTGTCAGTTCTTAATAAAAAATAAGGCAGTGGGGAATATATGTTATGAAGCAATGCAGCCAGAGCAAAATGATAAAATACAGCAGAGAATCTATGAGCTGAAAGCATTGGGAACTTTATATTATTCGTCAAAAACCATTCAGGATCATATAAAACAAATAAATTTTGTACCAAAAACAGATAATTTAGCGGGATTGCAGTTGGCAGACTTTGTCCCGAATACATTGGGGAGATATGCAGCTTCCATGAAGCCTAAAAATAAGGATTTTGCTAAAAATGTAAGAGCCAAGCTTTATGATGGAGATGCAAAAGAAAAGTATAAATTTGGTTTTAAAATTTTGTCATAAAAATGATTGACTTTCTAACTAAAGAAAGTATAATATAAATCAATGGGATTGTGGTTGTGAGGTGCTGATGAACTTCAGTGACCGTTTATGAACCGTTCTTTCGAGGGCTGGGAATAAGAAACAACCTGTCGAACCCATCAACAAAAGATACTTAAGGGCCTTAGCTATTTGCTAAGGCTCTTTTTCTATGGTAAGATAAGGATATCAATAGAAAAAAGGAGGAACCTACCTATGGATGAGAACTTAAGAAAAAGAAACGAAACCCTCGCGAAAACCGTCATTAAGGGTCTGAAATCCCGCAACATGTCCGGCTATTATGCAGCGGATAAGGAGGAAGCGCTGAAGCTGGCTCTGGAACTGATTCCTGAGGGGAGCACGATCAGCATGGGCGGCTGTGCAAGCGCCCAGGAAGTGGGACTGATCAAAGCGCTGAAAGAGGGCAATTATAATTATATCGACCGGGCAAAGCTTTCACCGAGGGAAAGTCTTATGGCTGCCTACGATTCTGATATTTTCCTTTCCAGTGCCAATGCCATCACAAGCGACGGTATCATGGTGAATATCGACGGAAATTCCAATCGCGTGTCCTGTATCGCCCAGGGACCGAGAAAAGTGGTCTTTATCGTGGGAATGAATAAAGTCTGTCCGGACCTCGATGATGCTATGAAGCGGGCCAGAAATGTGGCGGCTCCGGCCAATGCCCAGAGATTTGACGTCAAGACACCCTGCAAGGAGACCGGAAAATGCTTCGACTGCAAATCCCCGGATACGATCTGCTGTCAGTTCCTGATCACGAGATATTTCCGTCACGAAGGCCGGATTCATGTGATCCTTGTAAACGATAATCTCGGCTTCTAAGTTGGAAAGTCAAATACCCCGCTACAGGCAACGGGGTATTTGATCCTCGCGGAAATAAATTTTTTTACCACTTGTACTTTAAAAAAGAGTGTGCTATGATACGCATGAGGGTGGCAGATAGCAGTCTGCAGCTCCCAACAGCTGAAAACTAAATAAGAAAATATCAGGTGCCGTTTTAAAAAGAGAAAACTTTCAGCAAACGGGTAAAAGAGAAGCAGGTGAAAGTCCTGCGCGATCTCGTCACTGTAAACAGGGAGTCAAGGCCAGAATGTCACTGGGAAACCGGGAAGGCGGCTGCGGCAAGGATCTGTGAGCCAGGAAACCTGCCTGATGTTGGTACGGGGATAGTTATCCCGGATCACGAGTAATTGATTGTACCGTTTATCTTTTTCCCGCGATCCTTTTGCCTGTGTGTAAGAGGATTTTTTCATGTCACCGTACCTTATGATTTTCGCTGATGCAAAAATTAACATACATCAGGACGTCAGACCATAAAGATCTGTGTCTGGATCAAGGAGGAGAAGTAACATGAAAAACAAAATGGTAAAAGCTCTGGCAATCATGATGAGTGTATCCACCATCACAATGATGGGTTCCGCAAGCGTATATGCTTCCGAGACTGAGACCGAGACAGCCACTGAGGCTGTAACAGAAGCAGCAACCGAGGCTGTAACAGAGACAGCAACCGAAGCAGCATCTGAGGATGCCACTGAGGCAGGCTCTGAGAGCGACGATCAGGCAGCAGCTGATAATGTAGCAGCTCTGATCGATAAGATCTATGTTCAGGAGAGAACCGATACCACCGATGCAGACTGTACCGCAGCCAAAGAAGCATGGGATCAGCTGACCGATGCTCAGAAAGAGCTGGTTGAAGGTGAAGAGGCAAGCCCGGAGTATTTCGGACGTGACACCGGCGACGCTTCCAAAGACGATCCCCGCAACGGCGATGAGATCGGTGACAACGAGCTTCTGGTAGTAAGCTTTGGTACTTCCTTCAACGACAGCCGCGCAGAGGATATCAAGGGCATCGAGGATGCTCTGCAGGAAGCATATCCGGACTGGTCTGTAAGAAGAGCATTCACTGCTCAGATCATCATCAACCATGTACAGGCAAGAGATGACGAGAAGATCGATAATATGGATCAGGCTCTTCAGCGTGCCGTTGACAATGGCGTTAAAAACCTGGTGGTACAGCCGACTCATCTGATGCACGGCGCTGAGTACGACGAGATGGTAGAAGCGATCGACGGTTACAAAGATAAATTTGAGTCCGTAGCCATCGCAGAGCCGATGCTGGGCGAGGTAGGCGACGACGCTACCGTTATCAATGACGACAAGAAGGCAGTTGCCCAGGCGATCACCGATGAAGCTGTAAAAGCAGCCGGTTATGACAGCATGGAAGCAGCAGCTGAGGATGGAACTGCATTTGTATTTATGGGTCATGGTACTTCCCATACTGCAAATGTAACCTATGATCAGATGCAGACCCAGATGGAAGAGCTTGGATTCACCAATGCTTTCATCGGTACGGTAGAGGGTAAGCCGGAAGATACCGCTTGTGAAGAGGTTATCAAGAAGGCTCAGGATGCAGGCTTCAAGAAAGTTGTTCTTCGTCCGCTGATGGTTGTAGCTGGTGACCACGCTAACAACGATATGGCAGGCGATGATGAGGATTCCTGGAAGAGCCAGTTCGAGGCTTCCGGAGCATTTGACAGCGTTGACTGCCAGATCGAAGGACTGGGAAGAATCGATGCTGTTGAGCAGATTTATGTAGAGCATACAAAAGAAGCTATCGATTCTATCGCAAAATAATCAATAAAGCGGACATTCGCAATCCGCTTTTGCGACTGCGTTCAAACAAAAGGATAAATCTCAGCTGCCCGGAATGTTTTCAAAGACATCCGGGCAGTTGTTGTAAAAGAGGAGGAAATTGATTATGAAACGTTCCATGACATTCTTTTTATCACTGATCTGTGCTACTGCCATGATGGCAGCTCCTGTGGCAATGGCAGCAGAGACCGAAACCGAGACAGCTGTTACCGAGATGGTATCTGAGGCTGAGACGGAGACCGGCAGCGAGACCGAAACCGAGGCAGAGGGCGTTCTGGAGGATGGCACCTACACCGCAGAGTTTGATACGGACAGCTCCATGTTCCATGTCAATGAGGCAAATGACGGAAAAGGCGTTCTGACGGTAAAAGACGGTGAGATGACCATTCACATATCTTTAAGCGGCAAAGGCTTCCTGAATCTTTTCATGGGAACCTCCGAGGATGCGAAAAAAGACGGCGCAGAGCTTCTGGAGCCGACCACAGATACCGTAACCTATAAAGACGGAACTTCTGAGGAGGTTTATGGCTTCGATATCCCGGTGCCGGCCATTGATGAAGAGTTTACCGTGGCAGCCATCGGCAAAAAAGGCAAATGGTACGACCACAAAGTCAGCGTCAAGAATCCGGTGAAAGAGGACGGCGCAGAGAAAAAGACCGTTGCTGATCTGAATCTGGAGGATGGCGATTACACGACAGAGGTAACTCTGGAGGGCGGAAGCGGCAGAGCAACCGTAGATTCTCCGGCAGCCATTACGATCAAAGACGGCGAGGCAACTGCAACCATCGTATGGAGCAGCCCGAACTATGATTATATGCTGGTAGACGGTGAGAAATACGAGCCGGTAAACACCGAGGGAAATTCTACTTTTGAGATCCCGGTAGATGGCTTCGATTATCCGATGGAAGTCGTTGGAGATACCGTAGCTATGAGCGAGCCTCACGAGATCGAGTACACCCTGCAGTTTGATTCTTCTACTATGGAAAAGGCAGAATAAAAATGAAAAAAAGAACAGGATGGCTTCTGAACGCAGTCCTGGGGTTTTCTGTGATCTTTTCTTCTTCGGCAGCGCTGGTTCCCATCCGGAGCTTCGCAGCCGAAGAAACCAGTGAGACGGCCGGAGCTGACACTGCGAAGGAGGATCTGGCAGGACTCAAATATGACCACAGTCTGGAGCTTCAGTATGCGGATCAGTTTGCCGTGGATTATTATGAGGGCGATTATGCCCTGATTACGATTGAAGGCGGCGACCAGTTTCTTCTGGTGCCTGAGGGAAAAGAAGCGCCGGACGGTCTGGATGCGGATATCACCGTGATCCATCAGCCTCTGGAAAATATCTACCTGGTGGCAACTTCCACGATGGACTTTTTCCGAGCTCTGGACGGACTTGGCAGCATCAGTCTTTCCGGAACGAAAGCGGATGGCTGGTATATCGACGAGGCGAAGCAGGCTCTGGAGGATGGTTCCATTGTTTTCGCCGGAAAATACAGTGCGCCGGATTATGAGCTGATCCTGTCAAAAAACTGTGATCTGGCTTTGGAATCCACGATGATCTACCATAATCCCGAAGTAAAAGAAAAACTCGAAGAGTTTGGCATTCCGGTTCTGGTGGAACATTCCAGTTATGAGAGTCACCCCTTAGGCCGGACCGAGTGGGTGAAACTTTACGGCGTCCTGCTGGATAAAGAAGAGGAAGCAGAGGCGGTTTTTGAGGAGCAGGCAGAGAAGCTCAACTCTATCAAAGACAGCGAGAACACGGGAAAAACCGTGGCCTTTTTCTATATCAATTCCATGGGCTCTGCCAACGTGCGGAAATCCAATGATTATGTGTCGAAAATGATCGAGCTGGCCGGTGGAAAGTATATTTTCAACGATCTGGGCACCGATGAGGAAGGCCTTTCCACGATGAACATGGGAATGGAAGATTTCTATGCGGGAGCCAAGGATGCGGATTATATCATTTATAACAGTACCATTGACGGCGAGCTGGGTTCTCTGGACGAGCTGCTGAAAAAGAGTACGCTTCTCAAGGATTTCAAGGCGGTCAAAGAGGGAAACGTCTGGTGCCTGACCAAGAGTATGTTCCAGGAAACGACCTGTCTTGGTGATGTCATCATGGATATCCACCGGATGCTGACGGAGGACGATCCCGAAGGGCTCACCTACCTGTATCGATTGGAGTAATATGGAAAAAAGAGGAAAAATCCGTTATATTTTTTCATTTGTTACCCTGACAGTGCTTTTAGGAGCACTGATTTTCTGGAATATCAACGCCGGCAGCGTCTCCGTGAGTCTGGGTGAGGTCTTCTCTATCCTTTTTCAGAAGGGAGGAGATGAGACGGCCAGAAATATCATCTGGTCCATCCGTCTTCCGAGAATCCTGGCGGCGCTGATCCTGGGTGGAGCTCTGTCCGTATCAGGTTTCCTGCTCCAGACCTTCTTCAACAACCCTATTGCGGGGCCGTTTGTCCTGGGAATCTCGTCGGGAGCCAAGCTGACGGTCGCCCTGACGATGATCTTTCTTCTGGGAAAAGGCCTGACCGCGGGTTCCGCGGTGATGATTATGGCGGCTTTCGTGGGTTCGCTGATTTCCATGGGATTTGTGCTTCTGGTCTCCAGAAAGGTCCGGAATATGTCGATGCTGGTCATCTGCGGCGTTATGATCGGTTATATCTGCTCCGCTGTGACGGATTTTGTCGTAACGTTCGCTGACGATTCCAACATCATCAACCTGCATAACTGGTCTCAGGGAAGCTTTTCCGGTATGAACTGGGACAATGTGGCTCTCATGGCTGTGGTGGTTTTTGTGGCGCTGGGGCTGGCATTTTTCCTTTCCAAACCCATGAGCGCTTACCAGCTGGGGGAGGCTTACGCGAGAAATATGGGCGTGAATATCAGTCGGTTCCGGGTGGAACTGATCCTGCTTTCCAGCGTGCTTTCCGCCTGCGTGACGGCTTTTGCAGGTCCGATCTCCTTTGTGGGAATTGCAGTGCCGCAGCTGATGAAGAGTCTTCTGAAAACGGCGAAACCGATTCTGGTGATTCCGGCCTGTTTCCTGGGCGGAGCAGTGTTCTGCCTCTTCTGTGACCTCATTGCCAGAACCGTTTTTGCGCCCACGGAGCTCAGTATCAGTTCGGTGACGGCAGTCTTCGGAGCACCGGTGGTGATCTATGTCATGATAAACCGGAAGCGGGGGTAAGCCATGGAGAAAAGTTTTATTTATACGGAAAATATGACCGTGGGTTACGATGGAAAAGCGCTTATCCGGGATATCCGGCTTTCGCTGGAGAAAGGCCAGATCCTAACGCTCATCGGCCCCAACGGTGCGGGAAAATCCACGATTTTGAAGAGTATTATCCGTCAGCTGAAGCTGGTGGATGGAGCCGTTTTTCTAGATCAGAAATCCATGGAAAAAATGACGGATAAGGAGATTTCCAGGAAGCTTGCGGTAGTTATGACGGGCCGGATGCAGCCGGAACTCATGACCTGCGAGGATATTGTGGGAACGGGACGTTACCCCTATACGGGTGTTCTTGGCATTCTTTCTGCGGAAGATCACGAAAAAGTGCGCGCAGCCATGGAGCTGGTTCATGCCTGGGATCTGAAGGACCGGGATTTTTCGGCGGTCAGCGATGGCCAGCGCCAGCGAATCCTTTTGGCCCGGGCCATCTGTCAGGAGCCGGAGGTCATCGTTCTGGACGAGCCGACTTCTTTCCTGGATATCCGCCACAAACTGGAACTTCTCTCTATTTTAAAGGAGATGGTCCGGGAAAAACATATGGCGGTGCTCATGTCTTTGCATGAGCTGGATCTGGCCCAGAAGGTGTCAGATCTGGTGATCTGCGTTCACGGCGACCGAATTGAGCGCTGCGGCGTTCCAGAGGAGATCTTTACCGATGAGTATATCCGTCACCTTTACGGGGTGACGGCGGGAAGCTATAACGCATCCTTTGGCTGCCTGGAAATGGAGCCTGCCAAAGGAAAGCCGGAGGTCTTTGTGATCGCCGGTGGCGGCAGCGGAATCCCGGTATTTCGAAAGCTCCAGCGTCAGGGCGTTCCTTTTGCTGTGGGTGTCCTTCAGGAAAATGACGTGGACTATCAGGTAGCGAAGGCGCTGGCAGCGAAGGTCGTGACGGAAAAGCCCTTTGAGGAGATCTCGGAGGAGCGCTATCAGGAGGCCAGAGAGCTGATGCGAAGCTGCAAAAAAGTGATTCTGGCGGTTTCCGGTTTCGGCACGATGAACCGGCGAAACGAGGAGCTGAAAAACGAAGCCGAGAGTTTAGGGATTTTGGAAAAATAAACTGAATTTCGGGCGGTGGAAGTGAGAACTTCTGCCGTCCGTTTTTGGTTGTGACGACCGCCAATCAGACACAAAAAGTGATGGATGTTTTATAGACAAGCATGGCAGCGGGATGGTATGATGCAGGTATCAACTACGGCAGTAATTGTGCGGAAATGGAGGATGAAAATGAATTTTAAAGCGGTAAACGTATCACCTATGGAAAAAGTATTTCCAACGGCGGCCCCGTCCGAGGAGGGAGCAAGAGAGAAACTCAGCGGCTTAAGAGGGGAGATCGTCTCTTTTCAGCTCGCCTACTATGCGGAATCCCAGGGCTTTGCGAGAGCAGAAGCGGAAGTGGTTTCACCGATTCGGGCAAATGTAAAGCTTCGGAAGGTAGCGCTGGTTCCCTGTGAATATCCCTGCGGCCCTATTGTGGATGAGGACTATCTCACAACTGCGCCGGGGCTTTATCCGGACCGGCTGGAAGTGCTGGAAAAAGTCTCTGACGAAGAAAAAGATGTTTATAAAGACGTTCCTCTGATTCATGGCCAGTGGAGAAGCCTCTGGATCGATGTGGAGATTCCGGAGGATATGGAAGCAGGCGAGTATCCGGTGACAATCCGCCTCATTCATAAAGGGGAGGTTCTGACGGAAAAAAACGTCTCTCTGGAGGTCATCGGAGCTGTGCTTCCGGCCATGAAGGTTCCGCATACGGAGTGGTTCCACAGCGACTGTCTCGCTAATTATTATGGCGAGGAGGTTTTCTCTGAGGAATACTGGAGAATCGTGGAAAACTTCGTAAAGACAGCAGTGAAGCATCGTTACAACATGCTTCTGACCCCGATCTTTACGCCGCCTCTTGATACGGCTGTGGGCGGAGAGCGGCGGACCGTCCAGCTGGTGGATGTGACCGTTCAGGCAGATGGAAGCTATGCGTTTGGCTTTGAAAAACTGGATCGCTGGGTGGAAATGGGAAAACGCTGCGGCATCCGTTTCTTTGAGCTGTCTCATCTCTTTACCCAGTGGGGAGCGACTGCTGCGCCGAAGATTATGGCGGAAAAAGACGGAACCTGTCAGCAGATTTTTGGCTGGGATACTGATGCTTCCGGGGAAGAATACCGGACATTTCTGCATGCTTTCCTGACTGCTCTGAAACTGGAGCTTGCAAAACTTGGTATCGAGAAAGAAACTTATTTTCATGTTTCTGACGAGCCTTCCATGGAGCAGATCAATTCCTATCGGGATGCGAAAAAAGCGGTGGAGAAGGATCTCGAAGGCTACGGAATGTTTGACGCCCTGTCCGATTATGGTTTCTATGAGCAGGGGCTGGTTCAGCAGCCGGTCTGCGGCCTGAACCACATCGCGCCTTTCCTGAAGGCCAGAGCGGAGGGTAAAGGACCGGAAAAGCTCTGGGGCTATTACTGCGTGGGTCAGCCGGAAAAAGTGACAAACCGTTTCATTGTGCAGCCGGGCTACCGTACCAGAGTTCTTGGGGCTCAGATGTACAAATATGAGCTGGCCGGTTTCCTGCAGTGGGGCTATAACTTCTACAACTCAGCCTTTTCTCTGCACCCCATTGATCCCTACCGCTGTACAGACGCGGACGGAGCTTTCCCGTCAGGCGATCCCTTCATCGTCTACCCGGGAAAAGACGGCGCTCCGGAGGAGAGTCAGCGTCTCATGCTCATGGATGAGGCCATGTCCGACCTCTGCGCCATGAACCTCCTCGAAGGTCTCTGCGGCCGGGAAGCAGTTCTCGCCTGCCTGGAACCCGATGGAGAGGAAATTCTCACTATCGAGGAGTACCCCAGAAACCGGGAGTATCTCACGGCAGTCCGGGAGAGAGTCAATCGGAAGATTGCGGAAAATATGTAAGTTCAGACGGCTCCGGAAGTGTTCCGGAGCTGTTTTTGGAAAAATTGAAGTGGAAATGCGGCTTACTGCTTTGCTGTATAATAAGTGTTCCTTGCTTTTCCATGTCGTACAAGCAAATTCTGTTTTAGCAATCCATTGATCAGTCTTGTAGCAGTTGAGGCGCTTACTTCAAGAAGAGAGGCTGCATTGTTTTTGGTGATCTGGTTATAATTTCTGGCATATTCAAGAATACGTTTTTCCTGACTGCTCAGAGCTGGATTGTCGTTCAGGATAAAGACAGGGGCCTCTTCTTTTGCAGGAATGGAAGTAATTGTGGAGCCAGAATTGATATTGACATTTGGAAGTATGATTTTGAAGGTGTTTTTGGTTGTTTCAATTCTGGGTCTTGTGTTTGTACCTTCGTAAGCTTTCATGATTTTACTGATTCCGGTGCCGTAAGCTTCGATCAGCTGAAGGCGGTAAAAGATATTTGCAAGATCCGGATTCCGGCAGATTGAAATACCGGCCAGGATATCCTCCAGCTCAATTTCAGGCATCAGGCCTCCAATAGATACAAACTCGATCCGGTCTTTGTAAAGGCTGATGAGCGCACTGGCGCTGAAGGAATACTCCCGATGTACCAGGAGGTTCAGCAGGGCCTCCCGGATGGCAATTTCAGGATAGTCCCGCACATCGACCCGGAGCAGCTTTTCTACGGTTGCACGGGTCTGATTGCGGAAATCAATAAAATCATATACTTCATGCATCTGTTTCATCAGCGATCCGGAAAATTCCCGGCGGTCCTTAAAAATGGTCTGATCTTTTCCCTGAAAAACGGCTGCTTTGATACTGTGGACGCACTGGTCAGATAAAAGCAGAGCCAGATTGGTGTAAAGGCCGTCAGAATCAATCAGCTTTAGAGAGCGCATCTGCTGGGGACCAAACTCGACATTCCGAAGCTGAAATTCTTCTGTTGTGGCATAAAAAGTGAGATTCTGGTTTAAACTTCGCATGGCTTCAAAGTGGTCGCCATCTGTTTCTTTAATCATGCGACGGATTGCTGCATCGGTAGCGGGAACAGAAGAATATCCCTGCCGGACATACACGCCTTCTGGTCGCATTCCTTTCTTAGCAATATAATAAGGACGGTCGGTTCCACGTTGAATGTCTACGACAACAATTTTTTTCTCATTTTCATAAATCGTTTCATAGTGTAAAAACATCGTTATATCTGGTTTGATCGTGTCACACACCATATTGCTGATCTGTAAGGCAGCATTGTCCGGATCTTCAAGACCTGCCACTGTCCCGTCATCCCGGACACCAACATACAATTTTCCACCGTTACAATTTGCAAAAGCAATGATTTCTTTCTTGATATCATCGACAATCACTTCTTTCAATTCTACCGTTTCACTTTCCTGGAAAATCATGCAATCAGCTCCTTTGCCTCTGTTTGATTCTATTTTAATGAATCGATTCAGATTTGTCAAGTAAAATTTGACACGATTTTGAATCGATTCTGACATGATTTTTCAGAGCTGTGCCAGAACTTCCCCGATATCGCCTTCGATACAGATGGATTTTTTCGAAATCTCTTCAGGGGCGAGAGCTTCGTTCAGGTTGATGCAGGCGTAACGGGCGTCGGGCCATCGGTCGGTCATGTTCCAGAAG
The DNA here is from genome assembly GCF_020686945.1 of Fusicatenibacter faecihominis. NCBI lineage: Bacteria > Bacillati > Bacillota > Clostridia > Lachnospirales > Lachnospiraceae > Fusicatenibacter > Fusicatenibacter faecihominis. Next base: position 33,152 of record NZ_JAJEPR010000018.1, read on the forward strand.
GGATATTTGATGATGCCCGGGGTGTTGTAGCCGGTGCCAAGTTCCAGAAAGAGGACTTTGGTGGGCTGGTGGCGTCGGAGAAATTCCGAGTAGCGTTCGGCGGCCTGGTGCCAGCCCTCATCCTCCACGAAGGTGCTGTCCGCCCGGAGATTCATGGTCAGGGGCTTACCGCAGTGAGGACAGCGGGGGACCAGGTTTGAGGGGATCGTCATTTTGGGAGAAGCGGGAGGCAGCAGGGTATTGTCTTCCAGAATCTTAAAGCCCTGGGAAAGCACCATTTGGCGGATGATTTTCTCATTGTCATAGGTGACAGGCTGGCAGGGGCGGCTGCACTGGAAGAGGCCATAGTCGCCCTGCGTATAAAAGAGGCGGTGTTTATCGAAGCCGGCTTTCTGGAAGCAGTGATCGACGTTGGTGGTAAGGACGAAATAGTCTTTCCCTTTTAAAATGGTATGTAGTTTTTCGTAGACCGGTTTCGGCGGGTTCATGTAGCGGTTGATCCAGATATAGCGGCTCCAGAAGGCCCAGTATTCTTCCAGGGTGTCGTAGGGATAAAAGCCGCTGGAGTACATATCATGGAAGTTATATTTTTCTTCGAAATCGCTGAAATATTTCCGGAAGCGTTCACCGGAATAGAGGAAGCCCGCGGAGGTGGAAAGGCCTGCTCCGGCTCCGGCGATGATGCAGTCTGCTTCATCAAGGGCAGCCGATAAAAGCTTGATCTGGGTGGAGAGGTCTTCGGGTGGTTGGGTTTTAAATGGGAGTTTCATATGAGTGATTCCTTTATAAAAATGTGTGGTTTTGTAAGCCGGACGCCCCGCAAGCTGGTTCCAGGCGGGCTTTCAGTTGCGGCGGAGCGAAATTCTAAGGCTTGCCGGAAGCTGCTAAGGGCATTCGCAGAAACCCATAACTCGCTGCGCTCAAACAATGGATTTCTGCTCATAACGCAGCTTCCGGCAAACCAAGAATTTCTGCTCTGCCTCCACATGAAGCCCGGCTGGAATCAGCTTGTGGGGCTGGATACGGCAGAGTCAGTAACTTTGTGGTGGTTTGAAAACAGATAACGTGATTCAGGGGGTTAAAAGTTTTTTGTAGATGATAAAATCTTCATCTTTGAATACATTGAAAATCACTTTGATCGGATAACCGTTTTCTTTCAGGTAGTTTTCCACGGTTTCCACAGCGATCTCGGCGGCCGTTTCATTGGGGAAGTGAAATTCGCCAGTGGAGATGCAGCAGAAGGCGATGCTTGTAAGGCCCTGTTTTGCGGCAAGATCGAGGCAGGAGCGGTAGCAGGAGGCCAGAAGCTCGCAATCCCGGCTGGTTAAGGGGCCGTGGACAATCGGGCCCACCGTGTGGATCACATATTTGCAGGGCAGGTTGAAAGCCGGTGTGATTTTGGACTGGCCTGTGAGTTCTTCGTGGCCCTGGCGTTTCATCAGCTCGTTGCAGGCGAGGCGGAGTTCCACCCCGGCGAAGCTATGGATACAGTTGTCGATACACCGGTGGTTGGGCACATAGCAGCCGGTCATGCCGCTGTTGGCTGCGTTGACGATGGCATCGCAGCGAAGGGTCGTGATGTCGCCCTGCCAGAGATAGAGAGCTTCTTTTAGGGGAGTCAGTTCAGAGAAATCGGTGATTCCTTTGGCGGCGGTCTCCGCGGTTAGATAGGAATCCTGGATCTCCAGAAATTCCCGGGAGCATTTTCTGGGCGGTCGGATATTCATAAGTCCCCGGAGGAGCTGTTTTTGTCCCTCCGAATCTGAGGGCACAGAAAGCCCCTGAAATTCAGGAGCTTCTTTTAAGAGTTCATGGATGAGGGATTGTCTTTTTTCACTTTGATTCATGGGAACACCTCTTTTTGATGACCTGTTTTGGGCAGGTTTCCACGCAGCGGCCGCAGTGCAGGCAGCGGTTCTGGTCGATAACGGCCGGAATTTTTGAAGTATCAATACATTTCTGGGGACAGACGGAAAAACAGAGATTACAGCCGATGCAGCCCTCATGGATGAAATAACCGGAGAGGTGGTTTGTCCCAGAGCATCATGTCGATGACTCTGGTCCATAGAAAAGTACCTCCTGTTATAATAACACTTTCACTCCGAGATGTTGCATTAAAACTCGTAGGGCGGGTTCCCAGAGAAGTCAGCGATGAGGCCGTGGGCATTTTCCAGATAGAAGACCTCGAAAATGGGGTTGTCGGCGGTCTGGTACTGGCCTTTTACGATGGGGTTGGCGATGCACATTTCTTTGGCAGCCATGTTGTTCTCGAAAACAGCTTTGCCGTGAAGACGGATCCATGCGTAAGAAGGGCTGGACACAGAAATCTCGATCTCCGGATTTTTCTGCATGTCTTTGTACACATCTTTGGTGCTGTTGGATGCAGAGGTGCCGCCCCGGGTGGAATACACCCTGACGGAGCTTGGCTACAGCCTGAAGCCCATCATGGATGCCATGTGGACCTGGGGAGAGAATTATCAGGCGCAGAATGAGAAACTTCAGTAAGAGATAGCTGTAGGCAGCATCACGGCAGTAGTGAGAAGTACGAGAATAGCTGGACCTGCAGCACAAATCAAAAGAAAAGGGCTGTCACCCGGCAAAAAATATTTGCTGATGTGACAGCCCAAATTCTGTTATTCCTTCACACTCAGGCGCACCAGCGCACGCTGGAGTTTCGCCTGGGCGATCTTGTATTCTTTATCGGTAAGGCCTCCTTTGGCCAGCATTTCTTCGGCGTGTTTTTTCGCTTTCTCCGCACGGGGCTGGTCGATGTCCTCTTTCCATTCCCAGGTGGTGGCCAGAAGGCGGCAGGTGCCGTTCATGACGGAAAGCATGCCGCCGATGCAGGCTGCTTCCCTGCGGGTTCCGTCTTCCATGACAACGGTGGATTCACCCATTCCCAGGGCCGTACAGAAGTTGCTGTGGCCTGCCAGGATGGCCAGGTCTCCGGTGATGGTGCGGCAGATGACCTTTTCCACGTTTCCTTCAAAGAGAAGGCCGTCGGGGGTTCCGATATGCAATGGAAATGTCTTCATAGCGGGCCTCCTTTACAGCTTCTTGGCCTTTTCAAAAACATCGTCGATGGTTCCTGCAAAGAGGAAGCAGCTTTCGGGGATGTCGTCGCACTCGCCGTTCAGGATCATCTGGAAGCCGCGGAGGGTCTCCTTTAAGGGAACGTACTGGCCGGCCATACCGGTAAACTGCTCTGCCACAGAGAAGCTCTGGGACAGGAAACGCTGTACCTTTCTGGCGCGGCTTACGGTGAGCTTGTCCTCTTCGGAAAGCTCGTCCATACCCATGATGGCGATGATATCCTGAAGCTCTTTGTAACGCTGAAGCACTCGCTGAACCGCACGGGCGGTCTCGTAATGCTCGGTTCCGACAATATCCGGGGAAAGGATACGGCTGGTGGAATCCAGAGGATCCACGGCCGGGTAAATACCCTGGCTGGAAATCTCACGGGAAAGTACCGTGGTGGCATCCAGATGGGTGAAGGTGGTAGCCGGAGCCGGGTCGGTCAGGTCATCGGCGGGTACATAGACGGCCTGAACGGAAGTGATGGAGCCTTTTCTGGTGGAAGTGATACGCTCCTGAAGAGCGCCCATCTCCGTTGCCAAGGTGGGCTGATAACCAACGGCAGAAGGCATACGGCCCAGAAGAGCGGACACCTCGGAACCTGCCTGGGTAAAACGGAAAATGTTGTCGATGAAGAGAAGTACATCCTGATTTTTCACATCACGGAAATACTCCGCCATGGTAAGTCCGGAAAGGCCCACACGCATACGGGCTCCGGGGGGTTCGTTCATCTGACCGTAAACCAGGGCGGTCTTGTCGATAACGCCGCTTTCTTTCATCTCATTGTAAAGGTCGTTTCCTTCACGGGTACGCTCGCCAACGCCGGTAAATACGGACAGTCCGCCGTGAGCGGTGGCTACGTTGTGGATCAGCTCCATGATAAGGACGGTTTTTCCTACGCCGGCTCCTCCGAAAAGACCGATTTTACCGCCCTTTGCGTAGGGGCAGATCAGGTCTACGACCTTGATACCGGTCTCCAGGATTTCGGTCGCGGGCATCTGCTCCTCGTAAGCGGGAGCCGGACGATGGATCGCCCAGTGCTCTTTTGCTTCGGGAGCGGGCATGTTGTCCACGGGATCGCCCAGAAGGTTGAACACTCTTCCCAGGCATTCCTCGCCCACGGGTACCTTGATGGGGCCGCCGGTATCCAGGGCTTTTGCTCCGCGGACCAGTCCGTCGGTGGAGTTCATGGCGATGCAGCGCACGGTGTTGTCACCGGTCTGCTGGGCCACCTCCGCTACCAGTCGGGAGCCGTTATTATCAATCTCAATGGCGTTGAGAAGGGCAGGCAGTTCATCGTGGGCGAACCGGATATCCAGAACCGGGCCGATGACCTGCACTACCTCGCCAACATGTTTTTCAGTCATTGTTGATCTCCTTTTTTAGAGTCCTTCCGCACCGCCGACGATCTCGGTGATCTCCTGGGTGATGCTGGCCTGACGGGCTCTGTTGTAGTAAAGATTCAGTTTATCGATCATATCCTCCGCATTGCTGGTGGCGGCTTCCATGGCGGTACGGCGGGCGGCCAGCTCGCTGGCAACGCTTTCGCAGACACCGCCGTAAATGAGGCCTGCCAGATACTCCGGAACGATGGCGTTAAAGACTTCCACCTCGTTGGGCTCATACCAGATCAGATTCCGGATTTTTTTACCCTCTGCAGATTTCTCATGATCGGTGAGATCTGTCAGGGGAAGCATGGAAAAGATTTCCGGCACCTGAGAGAGCATGGAGACAAAGCTCGTAAAGCAGAGTTCGATGTGGCCGAATTCTCCTTTTTTGAAGGCGGAGCAGAGAAGGCTCGCCATCTCAAAGCAGTCCGCCACGGAAATCTCCGCGATCTCGGCAAATTCCTCGGTGAGGATCGGAAGTTTCCTTCGGTGGGCGTATTCCACAGCCTTTTTTCCGATGGGCAGGACGACGAAATCCTGTCCGGCACTGGCTTCCTCCAGGCATTTGAAAAGGTTGACGTTATAGCCGCCAGCCAGGCCGCGGTCTCCGGCGATGACGATGTAGCAGTATTTTTCGCTGGAGGATTTCCGGGCGTAAATGGAGGAAAAATCCAGGTTGCCCTCTGCGATGTCTACCAGAGTCTGATGGAGTTCACGGAAGTAAGGGCGGCAGGTGTCTGCCCGGTCTTTGGCTTTCCGGAGTTTGGAGGAGGCCACCAGTTCCATGGCCTTGGTGATCTGCATGGTGCTTTCCACACTCTTGATCCGAAGTTTTACGGATTTCATATTTGCAGCCATAAGTGATTCCTCCTGTATAGTGGTTGATGTATAGCTACGAATTGCTTCGCTGCGAAGCAGCTCATGCAAGGTCTCTGCTCCGCGTTGGCGGGTCTCAAGCTCAAAAGCCTTACCGTGCAAGCACGAACGGCTTTTTGAGTTTTCGACCCTGTTATACAGGTTTCGAATCCAGGAACTGCTTCGTATAGGTATCAAGTACCGTTTTCAGCTGATTTTCCGTCTCTTCCTCGAGTTTTCCGGTGGAACGGATGGTCTGCATCACGGCAGCGCCCTCCGCGTCGGTGTCGAGGTAGGTGTAAAGGCCCATCTCATAGTCGTGAACGTCGGAAACCTTCACAGCGGAGAGGATTCCTTTCGTGACGGCATAGAAGATGGCTACCTGTTTTTCTACGGGAACCGGGGAGTTCTGGTTCTGCTTCAGGACTTCCACGATACGGGCGCCCTGTTCCAGACGGGCCTTGGTGTCGGCGTCCAGATCGGAACCGAACTGGGCGAAGCTCTGGAGCTCGCGGTACTGGGAGTAGATCAGCTTCAGGGTTCCGGCTACCTTCTTCATGGCCTTGATCTGGGCGTTTCCGCCTACTCGGGAAACGGAGATACCCGGGTTTACCGCAGGCATAACGCCGGAGTGGAAAAGCTCGGTCTCCAGGAAGATCTGACCGTCGGTGATGGAGATCACGTTGGTGGGAATGTACGCGGAAACGTCTCCTGCCTGGGTCTCGATGATGGGAAGAGCGGTCATGGAGCCGCCGCCGTGGGCGTCATCCAGTTTTGCAGCTCTCTCCAGCAGTCTGGAATGAAGGTAGAAAACGTCACCCGGATAAGCCTCACGGCCGGGCGGACGGCGGATCAGAAGAGAAAGAGCACGGTAAGCCACCGCATGCTTACTCAGATCATCGTAGATGATGAGCACGTTCTTTCCTTTATACATGAAATATTCGCCCATGGCACAGCCGGAGTAGGGAGAAATGTACTGCAGAGGGCTGGCCTCGGAAGCAGTAGCCGCTACAACGGTGGTGTAGTCCATGGCGCCGTTTTTGGCGAGATTTTCCACAAGGGCGGCCACGGTGGAACGTTTCTGGCCGATGGCGACGTAGATGCAGATCACATCTTTGCCCTTCTGGTTGATGATGGTGTCCGCAGCGATGGCGGTTTTACCGGTCTGACGGTCGCCGATGATGAGCTCACGCTGGCCGCGGCCGATGGGGATCATGGAGTCGATGGCCTTGATACCGGTCTGGAGGGGTTCATGAACGGAACGCCGTTCACAGATACCCGGGGCCGGGCTTTCAATGGCGCGGTACTCGTCTGCCACGATGGGGCCTGCGCCGTCGATGGGCTGTCCCAGTGCGTTGACGACACGGCCAATGAGGGCGTCGCCGACGGGAACGGAAACGACTTTTCCGGTTCTCTTGACGCTCTGGCCTTCGCCGATCTTCTCACCGTCTCCGAACAGTACGATGGAGACGCTGTTTTCTTCCAGGTTCTGCGCCATGCCGTAGCTTCCGTCTTCAAATTCCAGAAGCTCGCCAGCCATACAGTTGATAAGACCGCTGGCCCGGGCGATACCATCGCCCACCATCAGGATGGTTCCGGTCTCGTTCTGGTGGATGGCGTTATCATAATATTTGATCTGGCTGCGGATGACCTTGGATATTTCTTCAGGTTTTAATTGCATGGTTCCATTTCCATCCTTTTATATAGTTTAACAGTTCAGAGCATCAGCAAAATGAAAAAACAGACTATGCAAACTTGTTTGCAATAGGATGGATTTTCATTTTTGAATGACTGAACATCCGATTACAGTGTCAGGCTGTCCAGTTTCCGGGAAAGTCCGTCGAGGCGGCCTTTTACGGTTCCGTCCAGCTCTTTGCCCTCCAGCTCCACGCGCACGCCGCCGAGGAGAGAAGGATCTGTTTTAAGACTCAGGGAAATCTTTTTCCCGCTGAGTTTTTCTAATTTCTGTTTCAGTGCTTCTGCCTGTGCCTCTGTCATGGGAACCGCACTAGTCGCCGTTGCCTCGGCGATACCGTTGTCACGGTTGTAGCGCCGGGCATATTCGTCGCAGCAGCCGCCGAATTCCCGAAGAAGATTTCGTTCACAGAGAAGCTTTAAAAAATTGACCAGATATCTTTCTGCCTGATTTCCGAAAGCGGCCTCGATGAGATCGATGCGCTCGTTTCCCGGAATGGACGGCTCTGAAAGAAGATGAACATAATCCGGATTTTCCTGGAAAAGAGTACGGATGACTTTCATTTCCTCCAGGATCTCGCCGGTAAGCCCTTCCTCAAGGGCGAGGGCGTACATGCTTTCTCCATAGACTCTGGCTGCCTGTGTCATGAAATATCACCTGCATTTCTGTCTGCGGTTTCATCTACCTGTGAGATGAAATCATCGATGAGTTTCGCATGATCCTTTTCGTTTACTTCCCGTTCGATGACTTTGCCGGCGATCTCCATGGCCATGCCGCCGATCTCGTCTTTCAGTTCGTTGACGGCCTTGCGTTTCTCCTGAACGATGTCAGCTTCAGCTTTTTCTTTCAGGGCAGCGGCCTGTCTAGATGCCTCCCGGAGCATTTCCTCACTCTGGATGGCAGCCGTTTTCTGGGCGGTAGTAAGGATCTCACTGGCCTTGTTTTTGGCATTCTGCATGTTTTCTTCGTATTCCGCCTTCATGGCCTGCGCTTCTTCTTTGGCCTTTGTGGCATCCTGGATCTCCGCGTCGGCGTGGGCCTTGCGTTTTTCCAGGATTTCATTGATGGGCTTGAAAAGGAAACGCTTGATGAGATAAACCTGAATAAAGAGGTTTAAGATCGTGGCTACGAAGGTCCATGGCACAATGCCTACTAAATCCTGTACCTGCATATTTATGGCCTCCAAACCTTGTTCTGTCTGTGTAGCTGTTTGGCGGGTCCCAAGTTCAAACGCTTTATCGTACAAGCACGAACAGCTTTTTGAACTTTGTCCCCTGGTATGCTTAACTCAGGAAGTTCATGAACATTCCCGGAGCTACGAAGATCAGAAGAAGGCCGGTTACGAAACCGTAAATACCGGTGGTCTCAGCGATGGCACAGCCCAGGAGCATGGTGGAAGTCACGTCACCTTTGCACTCCGGCTGACGGCCGATGGCCTCAAGAGCTTTTGCTACGGCGTTACCTTCACCGATACCAGGTCCGATACCTGCGATCAGGGAGCAGCCTGCACCGATTGCACAACCAGCTAATGCGATACCTTTTGCGAGCATCTGAAAATCCATAATAAAGTCCTCCTTGAGTAAAGTGTTTTTTTAATCTTAACCTTCTTCCGCAGCGTTCGCGATGTACATGACGGTCAGCATACAGAAGATAAATGCCTGCATGCATCCTGAGAACCAGTCAAAGTAGACGGACAGGATGGCAGGGATTCCCACATCGAGGAAGGGAATCTTTGAGAGAACGTCCCCCACGACACCGGGGATCAGTCCGAAGAGCGCGGAGCTTGCCACAGCCAGAGCGCCGTAGATCAGCGCGTTGATTACCACGCCGGAAAGAATATTTCCAAAATGACGGCAGGCCATGCTGACCGGCGTTGCCAGTTCGGAAAGGATATTGAAAGGAGTCATCACCGCGATGGGGGTGGTAAAGCCCTTCAGATATCCGCCGAAGCCGTTGGTCTTGATTTTCTGAGCGGTGATCATGATAAATACCACCACAGCCCAGGCGGCTTCTGTGGAAAGATCAGCGGTGGGGCTTCGAAGGCCGATGAGGCTGATCAGGTTGGAGAGTACGCTGGTGGCAAAAAGCGCGGCCACAAAAGGTACGAAATAGCGGAATCTCTCGCCCATATTTCCGACGACAAACTGGTTGGCCTTCTCTACGATGAGCTCGGCCAGAGCCTGTCTCTTGGATATGTTCTCTTCCTTCAGATCACGGGTGAGCCAGATGCACGCGCCAGTGATGAGAAGCATGACAAGCCAGCTGACCACCATGGTTTCGCTGATCTTAAGCTGCCCTAAAATAGGCACATTGATGGGTGTTTCCCAGAGGATCCGGGCCCCCGTAATATCCAGTTCCATTTGTTTTCACCTCCGTTCCTCATTCTTTATGAATCAATCCCATGAGCTTGATCCCGAAACTCGGGAACAACAGGGGAAGAATTCCGGCAGCAAACTGAAAACAGGGAGCTGCAATGGCGACGACAACCCAGGCCATCTGGAGAAGGGTCCGGCGGGAATAGCTGGCCTTCATGCGGAGCCTTGCGTTGTCTTCATTTGCCTCGGAGGCAACCTTCTGTACGGTGACGCCCATGAGGAAGAAATTCAGGACAGCGATGAGGCCGCCTAAGAATCCACCCAGGATTACCGTGTAGTCAAAGGGGACTTTTTCCGGCATGCATGCGTGGAGAATCACAAAAACGATCCACATGACGACGACACCTGAAAAAGTGAAGATCCCGACGCGCTTTGTCTCTTTTTTGATGGCAGGCGCAAGGTCTTTGAACAGGTTCATAAACTCACTCCCTTCTTTTAATGATGATTGTTAAAAGAAATATGCTGTTTGGTCTTTTTCCGTTCCTTCTTCTGATGGCTGGTGACGGAGAGATAAAGTTTGTAGGCTACCATGGCCGAACCGCCGAGCCCGAAGAAAAAGCCGGGGATGTAAACCCAGGAGCCGAGATTGAATTTTTCCGTCAGCCACCAGGAAAGGGCCAGACACAGAAGAAGCGGGGTAATAAAAGAAAGGCCGAACTGCGTTAGTATGGTCAGGTTTTTCAGGATATCCGCCCAGTTTTTCATTATATTTCCCCCGTTTCTGCGATAATAAACACCAATAACTAGAGTCTATCATAGCATATTTGAAAATACAATCCACTGCATAATAAACATTTTATTAAAAAAATCACAAAGAAGTGAAAAAAACGTAATAAATAGCGGGAAATCCATATGAAATAGGATGGAAAAAGTCAATATACGAGAATCTTCCTATTAAAAATATTCAGAGCCGCACCTCGATTCCGCTGCGTTTCATCCCGTTGTGGCTTTTCGACAAATAGATTTCTAGTCGAAAGTGTTCGTTCATGCAAGCATGACTCACACTTTTTCCTGAAAATCTGCCTGGCTCTGAATATTTACAAACTGAGTCTTGCAAACTATATGAAAAAATGGTAAAATTTTATAAATTTTTGGCTCGCACTTTCACAATTTAAAGTTTTACACTTTCTTGCGATAAAGAGCAGCCCGGAAGAATGAAAAGAGGAAGTAATCATGAGAGAAGAAGGCTTACTGAAAAAACTGGTCGCCGCTCATGGCGTTTCCGGTTTCGAGAAAAATGTCCGGAAGATCATTGAGGAGGAAGCTGCTCCTTATGCGGATGAGATGACAGTGGATGCCATTGGAAACCTCATCGTCCTGAAAAAAGGAACGGACGGGGAAAATAAAAAGAAGCTGATGTTTGCGGCCCATATGGACGAGATCGGCTTCATGGTAAAAAAGATCGAGGCGGACGGACGTCTGAAGGTCTGCAACATGGGCTGGAACTGGGCAGGTTCCGCTTATAATGAGAGAGTCGAGTTCCAGAACGGTGTCAACGGCGTGGTTGGCTGCGAGGGCTGGATCGAGGATGCAAAAAACGATGTGGGCAAGCTCTTCATCGATATCGGAGCCACCTCTGCGGAGGATGCGGCAAAACATGTAAAACTCGGCGATGTGTGTGGTTATTTCGGTCCCTGGATCGACCTTCAGAACGACCGGGTAAGCTCCCGCTCCCTGGATGACCGTATCGGCTGCTATCAGCTTCTGGAAGCCCTGAAAGAGAACGACGGTACTTATCCCAATGATGTCTACTATGTATTCACCGTTCAGGAGGAAGTCGGCTGCCGCGGTTCCAAAGTGACTGCAGCCCGGATTCAGCCGGATTTCGGTTTCGCTGTGGATATCACACCGGCTCACGATTACCCCTGCGACCTGCAGGGAAGCAACACCGTGGACGGCGGCATCGGCATCAAGATCTGTGATCCTTCTGTTGTCTGCGATCCGGATCTCGCAGCTGCTATGGAGGAGTGCTGCGAGAGAGACGGCATCAAATATCAGAGAGAGGTCATCGACAAGGGCGGCACTGACGCTTCCAGCATGAACCTTTCCAACTGGGGCGTAAAGGTCAGCGGTATCGTTACCGTGGTCCGTTATCCCCATGCTCAGTGTTCCGTGGCATCGAAAAAAGATATCGAGGCAGGCGTGGATCTTATGAAGGCCATTTCTGCTTATGAATTTAAGGATTGAGAAAAAAGGAGGAAGTTATTATGAAAAAAGCAACAGCTTTTCTGGCAGCAGCAGTAATGATGGCATCCCTGGCCGGCGGAGCACTCTCCGTTCAGGCAGCAGCCAAGACCGACCTTACCATCGCTGTAGACGCGGACGTGGATACCTTACATTCTACCGATTACAGCACCACCGTGGAGCATGACATTTTAAGCCAGATCTACGACACTCTGATGTACATGAACCCCGACGGAAGCCATGATCCGGAGCCGAGAATCGCAGAATCCTACGAGATCAGCGACGACGGACTGGATTACACCTTCCATCTGAGAAACGATGTGACCTTCCACAACGGTACACCGCTGACTGCCAAAGACGTAAAATTCTCCCTGGAGCTCTGCAAGGACTCCGAGTATCAGGGTTCCATGGTGACAGGCCTTGACAGCGTGGAAACACCGGATGATTACACCGTTGTCTGCCATTTGAGCAATCCGTATTCCCCGTTTATGCTGGGCGTGTGTCAGGTAAACATCGCTTCCAAAGATTATTATGACAGCTCCGCAGATGAGTTTGCCACCAATCCCGTAGGAAGCGGCCCGTACAAATATACCGGCAGAAGCAAAGGAAGCAACGTAACTCTGGAAGCCTATGACGGCTATTACAGAGGCGAAGCTCCGATCAAGGAAGTGACCTTTGAGGTGATTCCGGATCAGTCCACCACTGCCATCGCCCTGCAGACCGGCGAGGTGAACTTTGCAACCATCGAGTCCTCCACCATTGCACAGCTTTCCGCAAACCCGAATATCGAGATCGCAGAGGTAGCAAACTCCGGTTTCACCTATGTATCCATGAATACCGAGAAAGAGCCCTTCAACGATGTGAAGGTTCGTCAGGCCATCAACTACGCCATCAACCGCGAGAACCTGGTTCAGGTCTGCTACGACGGCGAGGCCGAGGTGAACTCGAATATCTGCTCCAAAGACCGTTTCGGTTACTCTGACGACCAGTTCCAGTACACCTACGATCCGGAAAAAGCAAAAGAGCTTCTAGCTGAGGCCGGCATCGAGACTCCTTACGACCTGGGCGAGATGCTGGTAGCTGAGAAATATTCCAATATCGCTACCGTTCTTCAGAGCGATCTGGCAGCTGTCGGACTGAACGTGACCATCGCAGTCAAAGAGTTCAACTCCTACATCGGCGACCTGACCAGCGGAAACTACGGCATCACCGCTCTTGAGATGACACTGGACGGCGATACCCAGATGCTTGAGATGGCATTTACCAGCGATTACATCGGAACAGCAAATAACGCCCGTTACAGTGATGCAACCATGGACGAGCTCTTCGAGAAGACCAGAACCGAGACCGACACCGATGCGAGAAAAGAGCTCTTCGACGAGATCCTTACCAAAGCGCAGGATGAAGCGATCTACGCCGTGATCGACAACCCGCTGACCCTGTTCGCTTACAACACCGATCTGAACTGCCCGGAGTTCCCCTACGAAGGAATCTACTCCATCTACGATTTTACCTGGGCTGAGTAATTACATAGCAAGGCAGGCGCTGTCAAAATGAACAGCGCCTTTCTTCGTTTAAAAAGGAGAGCACTTTTATGCACAAATATGTTATCAAACGTCTTCTCTACATGATTCCGGTGCTTCTGGGCGTGGCTTTTCTCGTGTTCACGATCCTTTCCCTGACGCCGGGTGATCCGGGTTCCATCATCCTCGGAATCACGGCAAAACCGGAAGACATTGCGGCGCTGAACGCAGAGTTCGGCTATGACCAGCCGTTCCTGGTCCGTTTTTTTAATTACATCGGCGATATCATTTTCCATTTCAGTCTGGGAACCTCCTATCAGACCCGCCAGCCGGTGATTGAGGATATCATGGCGCGTTTCCCGAATACCCTTCTTCTGACGGTCTTCTCCATGTCCATCGCCTCCATCCTGGGTATTTCTTTAGGAATCCTTTCCGCTGTCAAACAGTATTCCGTTCTGGACCACACGCTGGTGGTGGTGGCTCTGATTTTTGCCTCCATCCCCGGTTTCTGGCTCGGACTTATGCTGATGCTTTTATTCTCCCTGAAGCTTCACTGGCTGCCCTCCTACGGCGCAGGAAGCCTGAAACACTTTATTCTGCCGACGCTCACGGTCTGTATGGGTTCGGCCGCGGGCCTTTTAAGGCTGACCCGGTCGGCCATGCTGGAGACGGTCCGTCAGGAGTACATCCGCACCGCAAAGGCAAAGGGAGCTTCACCGAAGCGCATCATCTGGAAGCATGCCCTTCGTAACGCCCTTCTTCCCGTGGTGACGACCCTCGGAACCAGCTTCGGCGCTTCCCTTGGCGGCGCCATTATCGCGGAGACCGTTTTTGCCATGCCCGGTATGGGAACCCTGATCACCACAGCGATCCGTCAGAAGGATATTCCGGTGGTTATGGGCGCAACGTTGTTCCTCGCGACCCTTTTCAGCCTGATCATCCTCGTCGTGGATGTGCTCTACGCCTTCATCGATCCCAGAATCAAGGCAAAATACCAGAATGGAGGAAAAGTCCGTGAATAGAAAAAGAGCGAAAAAGCACGCCCAGTTAAAAGAATTCTGGCGGCGTTACAAAAAGAATAAAGCGGCGGTTGTCGGACTTGTGCTCCTCTGCATCATCGTGGGAATGGCTGTTTTTGCCGATCTCATCGTCCCCTACGCAAAATGTGTCGAGCAGGTGGGAGCCGACCGTCTACAGTGGCCGAGCGTCGCGCACTGGTTCGGAACCGACGAGTTCGGACGTGACGTTTTTGCCCGTGTGGTACACGGAGCGAGATATTCCCTCTTCATTGGCGTGGCGACGAGTCTCATGGCTCTGGTGGCAGGAGCGATCCTGGGAGCCAGCGCCGGCTATTTCGGCGGCATGGTGGACAACGTGATCTGCCGAATCATCGACGTTTTCATGTGCGTACCGCCAATCCTGCTTTCCCTGGCTGTTGTGGCAGCCCTCGGAACCAGCATGAGAAATCTGATCATCGCAATCACGATCTCCTGTATTCCCGGAAACGTCCGGCTGATCCGTTCCGTGGTGCTCACCGTAGCGGATCAGGACTATGTGGAGGTGGCCCGGTCTTACGGCGCTTCCAACGCGCGGATCATTTTCCGGTATGTGCTTCCCAACGCCATGGGCCCGATCATCGTAAATACGACCATGGCAATCTCTGACATGATCCTGTCTGCGGCAGGCTTAAGCTTCATCGGCATGGGAATCCAGCCGCCTTCACCGGAGTGGGGCGCGCTTCTTTCCGCAGCGCAGACGTACATTTTTACATCACCTTACCTTCTGGCCTTTCCGGGCGTGTTCATCATCTTGAGTTCCCTTTCCTTTAACCTGGTGGGAGACGGACTGACGGACGCTCTGGATCCGAAGCTGAAGGATTGACGGGGAGGACATTATGGGAAAAAAAGTTTTGGATGTTAAAAATCTGACCATACAGTACCGGACGGACCTGGAGACGGTCCATGCGGTGAACGGGATCAGTTTTTCCCTGGAAAAAGGGGAAACCCTGGGGCTGGTGGGAGAGACCGGTGCGGGGAAAACGACGACAGCTCTCGGTATCATGGGCCTTCTGCCCGAGCGTACCGCTGTGATTCCGGAGGGAAGCATTGAATTTGAGGGCACCGACCTTTTAAAGCTCTCCGAGCAGGAGATGCAGAAGGTCCGTGGAAGCCAGATCTCCATGATTTTTCAGGACCCGATGACGGCCTTAAACCCGGTGCTGCCCGTGGGAAAACAGATCGGCGAGGCGCTTTTCCTTCACAATGAGGAAAATTTGAGCAAGGACGAGATCGAGAAAAAAGTTGAGGAGACGCTGGAACTCGTGGGAATCCCAAAAGCGAGAAAGGTGGAGTACCCCTATCAGTTTTCCGGCGGTATGAGACAGCGCGTGGTTATCGCCATCGCCCTGGTCTGTAACCCCGCTCTTCTGATCGCCGACGAGCCCACGACGGCTCTGGATGTGACGATTCAGGCACAGATCCTCACGATGATCTGCAACCTTCAAAGAAAATATGGAACCTCCGTTATCATGATCACCCACGACCTGGGCGTTGTGGCGGAGACTTGCGATAAAGTGGCGATCATGTATGCCGGTGAGGCCGTGGAGTACGGAACACTGGCGGACATTTTCACCGGGGAAAATCATCACCCCTACACGGTCGGCCTTTTCGGCTCGATTCCGAGTCTTACCGAGGAGAGCAAGCGGCTGCACCCCATCGAGGGCCTGATGCCGGATCCTACAGAAAAGCCCGCGGGCTGCTGGTTCGCTCCGAGATGCCGTCACTGTACGGAGAAATGCAAGAAGCAGGTGCCGCCTGTCTATGAGAAAAACGGTCATCAAATCCGCTGCCATCTGTTTGGCGGGGAAGAAAGGAAGGTGCGGTGATGGAAGAGAAGCTTCTTGAGGTCAGACACCTGAAAAAATATTTCCACACACCTGCGGGACTTCTCCATGCGGTGGACGATGTGGATTTCAGTATCCCGAAGGGAAAGACGATGGGCGTGGTGGGAGAGTCCGGCTGCGGAAAATCCACGTTGGGACGGTCTCTTCTCTGCCTGGAACCTCCCACAGCCGGGGAGATCCTTTTTGAGGGAAAAAATATTGCGGCTCTTTCCAAGCGGGAAATGAAGAAGGTTCGGCCAAAGATCCAGATGGTCTTCCAGGACCCCTATTCGAGCCTGAACGGCCGTATGACGGTCCGGCAGCTGATTGCGGAGCCTCTGCTGGTCAATAAGATCTGCAAAAATCGAGCCGAGGTTGATAAGAAGGTCGATGAGATGATGGAGACCGTGGGCCTTGCCAGGCGTCTCGATATGGCTTATCCCCACGAGCTGGACGGCGGCCGCCGCCAGAGAATCGGCATCGCCCGGGCTCTGATTCTGAATCCGGAGTTTGTGGTCTGTGACGAGCCGGTTTCTGCGCTGGATGTTTCGATTCAGGCGCAGATCCTGAATCTTCTGATGGATCTTCAGGAGAGCATGAATCTTACTTATATGTTTATCACCCATGACCTTTCTGTGGTGCGTCATATTTCCAATGAGATTATGGTTATGTATCTTGGAAAGTGTGTGGAGCGGGCGGAGGCGAAGGAGATTTTCCGGAATCCGGTCCATCCGTACACGAAGGCGCTTCTGGCGGCAATTCCGATTCCGAGTATCGAGTCCTGTCACAAGAAGAGGGAACTTCTGCAGGGTGAGGTTACGAGCCCTGTGAATCCGAAGCCGGGATGCCGGTTTGCGGTGAGGTGTCCGTTTGCGACGGATGAGTGCCGGAAGGGAGATATTCCTCTCCGGGAGGTTGCACCGGGGCATTTTGCGGCTTGTTGCCGGGCGGAGGAAATATAAATAAAGTGGCTTCGAGGACGCCCCGCGCGCCGGTTTCCAATCTGGTTTCAGTTGCGGCGGGGCAAACCAAGAATTTCTGCCTCGCCTCCACATGAAAACCTGATTGGAGACCGGGACGCGGGGCTGTATTGCGAAGCCGGGAAGTTTGGGTTGTGGAAAGTGGTAATTCTGTGGAAGGTGTGGATAACTTTTCTTAAAAAGCGGTTGCCTGTGGAAAATGTTTGAATGAAATAAGGAGAAAAATGCGATATGAAGCATAGAGAATACAGCTGGCCTTATGGGAATGAGGTGGGCCAGGAGGAGATCATCAGGAGTGATGTGCTGGTGCTGGGCGGCGGCCTTTCGGGGTGTTTTGCAGCGATTGCGGCGGCCAGGAAGGGGCTTTCGGTTGTCGTTGTGGAGAAGGGCGCGGCGGAGAAGAGTGGCGCGGCGGGAACTGGTTTTGACCACTGGGAGTCTGCCTGTACAAACCCCTGCTCCGAGGTGACACCGGAGGAGATCGCTAACGCTTACGTCCGGGAGCAGGACTGGTACAGCAACGGTATCGCCCATTATATTGAGTGCCGGGAGGGTTACGACCGTCTCCTGGATCTGGAGTCTTTCGGTGGAAAGATCCGCGATACGGAGGGCGAGTTTGAGGGCGCGGAGTTCCGGGATGAGAAGACCGGCCTCATGTTTGCCTATGATTACAAGAATAAATTTACGCTCCGTGTCTGGGGAACCACGTTTAAGCCGGCTCTGGTAAAGGAGATGAAGCGGCTTGGTATCCGTGTCTGTGATCGGACCGAGGCGACGGCCCTGCTTCTTGACAAGACCGGGAAAAAGGGTATCGGAGCTATGGGTATGAATACCCGGACCGGAAAATTTATGATTTGCCAGGCGAAGACTACGGTGCTTGCCATGTCCCGTCCGGCGCGAGTCTGGCTGTTTGACCCGGATCTTACGGGGCTTTGTGAGTTCCGTCCCATGCAAAGCATCGGAAGCGGCCATGCCATGGGCTGGAGAGCCGGCATGGAGTTTACAATGATGGAGAAAACGGTTCGGGCGGAGTTTTCCGCAGCTGGAAGGAGTTTCCCTCCTTACGGAGCCGGAAACAACCACAACACCTGGTATGCGGCCACGATGGTGGACGCGAGAGGCGTGGAGATTCCTTATGTGGACCGCGACGGAAAGGAGCTCAAGACCGTCTCCGAGCGTTATTACCCGGCGGAGGGACAGAAGTTCTTCCTCAAGGGTGGCGTTATCGACAACCCGAAATATGAGTACCGCGGACCGGAAACGCTGGATTTCGGCGAGCTTATGAAGCGGGGCTATGAGCTTCCCTTTTATGCGGACTTAAGCCGGATGCCGGACAATGAGCGCCGGGTAATCTGGGGCATGATGGTGGGCCAGGAGGCCAAGACCAATGTGCCGATTTACAAAAACTACAACGACCGCGGTTTCGACCCGGCCAAACATATGCTCCAGAGCTACGGAACCGGCTGGCAGTCCGCCAACTTCCTGGATCAGGAGCGCCAGTTCTTCGGAGCTCCAGGAGGAATCCTGCACAACTGGGATCTGATGACAAACATCGAGAACGTTTACGCCGCAGGCGATCAGCTTTACGCCTCCGACTGTGCGGGGTTTGCCTGTGCGACCGGCTATTACGCAGGCCGTAAGGCAGCGAAAGCCGCTCTTACTACTGACTGGACCGCCTACGATCCCGAGGATGTGAAAAAAGAGCAGCAGCGTCTCTACGCCCCGCTTTCTGTGGATCCGGACGAGGGTATGACCTGGAAGGAACTGAACATGGCCATCGCCAAAGCCATGCAGAACTACTGCGGCGGCGTGAAATGTGACGCTCTTCTCATGGAAGGCCTGGATCTTCTGACCACCTTTGAAAAAGAGATGGTGCCGAAGCTCTCCTGCCAGAACCCCCACGAGCTTATGCGCGCCCACGAGGTACTGGATATCCTCACCGTGGCGAAGATGGTGCTCTACGCGAGCCTGGCCCGGAAATCAAGCTCCGCGCCCCTCTGCTTTACCAGAAGCGATTACCCCGAGATGGACCCGGAGAAGGATCGTCACCATATCGCGATCCATCAGGAAAACGGCGAGGTCAAGGTGAGAAATGTGCCGCTGAATTTCTTCGGCGAGCTGAAGACCGAGTATGAGAAACGAAATCAGGATTATATCGAAGAACTGAAGAGCCGGAACGAGGTTCTGGAAAAAGACGCGGAAAAAGTGCTGGAGAACGGCCTCAGGAAGCTGAGTGCCAAAGGCTGGGAAGGCGCCGGTTATGAGAAAGCCAAAGCTCTGACAGAAGATACTACTGCCCCGGCAGAGGGAACCGCTCCCACAGCCTTCGAGCTGGAGGAGACGCCCTGCAGCGTCCGTCCCATCGTTTACCATCCGGACAAATGCATCGGCTGCAACCGCTGTGCCTCCGTCTGCCAGTGCGACGTCCTTTATCCCTCCCCGGAGAAAGGAAAACATCCGGTAGTCATGTATCCCGGCGAGTGCTATTACTGCGGAGCCTGCGTCATGGTCTGCCCGAAAGACGCCATCGAGCTGGTTCACCCGCTGATGAACCGCGCGAAATTTGTACCGACAAGAAAACCGGAAGAAGCATAAAAAAATACCGGGAAAGTGACATCTCAGATCACTTTCCCGGTATTTTTTTCTTAAAGGAAGACCGCCCGGCACACCAGACAGAGCAGGAGAACTCCGTCGATGGAGCAGAGGACTTTTTCGCTGCGGACCCCGTTCCAGTAGCCGAAGGAGAAACCACCCACAGCAGCGAGGAAACCTAAGGACACCACCCAGAAGAAAGACAGG
Source organism: Fusicatenibacter faecihominis (assembly GCF_020686945.1). Lineage (NCBI taxonomy): Bacteria > Bacillati > Bacillota > Clostridia > Lachnospirales > Lachnospiraceae > Fusicatenibacter > Fusicatenibacter faecihominis. The sequence goes on from NZ_JAJEPR010000018.1 coordinate 52,908, forward strand.
ATGGAACTGTAGTAATACATGGTCATGCCGAGGAGCAGGGCTTCCGCGCTGGTCCGGAAGGAGAGCGCAGCACACTGCTTCAGACTTAAGGGAGAGGATTTCCGCTCATCCGGAAAGTCTGTTTTCCGCAGCCGTGCGAAAAGCTTGTAACCAATCCAGATCAGGAGAATCACATAAACCGTTTTGTAGATGCGCTCCAGGGCGGCAATGTGAAGATACTGCTTGATCCACCAGGTCAGGAGGATTCCGCAGGTCTGCATACAGATCTGGACGCCCAGAAAAATTGCTCCCAGGGCGAAGATTTTTTTCTTTCTGAGACCGCCCTGAGTGGCCCCGGTTTCCATCATGACGACGAAAATATGAAGAGCGATTCCCACACCCACGAGAACGCTCCATATAATAACTGACAAAAACAGCACCCCCTAATGATTTGTGTTATTTTTCTTTATTATGAACGATAAAGAAAAACAGGGACAGCATTAAAACAGGGAAAATGTCGTGAGGCTATGACAAAATGAAGAAAATGTCATAGGGACAGATGACAAAGCCCAAAAAGTGAAACTTTTCTTTTTTTCAATCTTTTGTAAAATAAAACTGCATGAGGAAACAAATGGTTTTTACCTGGAGAGAAGATCGCCCAGAGAATTGGAAACGAGCAGTTCGTAAATTTCCATGATCTGATCCACGGGAATTTCCGGTGATTCGATCAGCCATTTGGTAAGTACAAAAAGAAAAATATTAATATAATATTCGGTGATATTTTCCGCAGTCAGAAACGGATGCTTCGGTTTTGGAACCTTTTCTTCGATAATGGGAAGAAGAAAATCGTGCATGCTTCCTGCCAGGATATCCCGGAAGGAGTTCTGGGAAGAGCGCATGATCTCCCGCCGGTAAAATTCAGAGTCTTTCTGGATGGTGACGATCATAAAATGAAAAGCCTCCTTTACCAGGCCGCTCTGAAGAAACGGCCGCATGGGCTCCAGAACTTCATGAGTAAAAATATATTCGACAACTTCGTACTTATCCTGAAAATAATTATAAAAAGTAGGGCGCATCAGTCCCACTTCGTCGGTGATTTCCTTAATGCGGATCCTGTCTAGGTTCTTCGTCTTCAGGAGATTTTTCAATCCCTCACAGATCAGGCGGGCAGTGGTTTCATTGTTGGATAACATAAGACCTCCCTTACAGAAATAGAGATAACAGAAGTCAGTAGTTACCAGTTTAGCATGTTTTTGTTGAAATGCAAACAGGGAGTTTTAAAGATATATTATGTTTTCCATCAAAAAACGATATTTGACATATGAGAGCTTTTTTATATGATAAAATATATTGAAAAAAATAATCGCGGAGCTTTTTCCGCAGTTTTCAGGAGGTTGAAAAGAGAATGAAAGTCATTGATGCTGTAAAGAATACTGCTTTTACTGCTGCGATCAATTCAGGGTTGAAGTATCTGGAAAAAGATCCGGAGGTCAATATACCGAAACTGATGAGTCTGGTAGACAAGGCTGCTCCGGAGGGCTGGTACGAAGGTGCCAGAAATATGATCCGTAATGCCATCGAAGAAAAAGGAAACTGGTACGATCTGATCATGAAGATCTATCAGCTGGATCCCGGCGTGAGAAAAAACTTCTTCCAGAACTTTATCGTAAACGCATCCTTAAAGGGTTCCGCCATCCATCAGGATATCATGGCAAAAGAGGACTGCAACGTTCCCTGGGCTATCCTTCTCGACCCGACTTCTGCCTGTAATCTGCACTGTACCGGCTGCTGGGCTGCTGAGTACGGTCACAAACTGAACCTGGATCTGGACACCATCGATAACATAGTAAAACAGGGTAAAAAGCTCGGTATCTACATGTACATCTACACTGGCGGAGAACCCCTGGTTCGCAAAAAAGATTTGATTACTCTCTGTGAGCGTCATCCGGACTGTGAGTTCCTTTCCTTCACCAATGGTACTCTGATCGACGAAGCGTTCTGTGAGGAGCTGCTTCGCGTGAAGAACTTCGTTCCGGCTATCAGCCTGGAAGGCTTTGAGACCGCCAACGACGGCCGCCGCGGTGAGGGTGTATATGGCAAAGTAAAACATGCCATGAAGCTTCTGAAAGATCACAAGCTGCCCTTTGGTATTTCCACCTGCTACACCAGCGCAAACTATCAGGATATCACCAGCGAGGAGTTCTTCGATATGATGATCGAGGACGGCGCTCTGTTCGCATGGTTCTTCCACTATATGCCCGTTGGAAACGATGCTGTTCCCGAGTTGATGCCGAACCCGGATCAGCGTGAGACTGTTTACCGCCGGATCAGAGAGTATCGTAAAACAAAATCCATCTTCACCATGGATTTTCAGAACGATGCCGAGTTCGTACATGGCTGCGTAGCCGGAGGCCGTTACTACCTGCACATCAATGCAGCCGGTGACGTAGACCCCTGCGTATTCATCCATTACTCCAACTGTAACATCCACGAGCACACCCTGCTGGAAGCTTTAAAGAGCCCGCTCTTCATGGCTTACCACAGAGCACAGCCTTTCAACGACAACATGTTCCAGCCCTGTCCGATGCTTGAGAACTCCGGCAGGATCACCGAGCTTGTCAAAGCTTCCGGTGCAAAATCCACTGATCCTCAGTCTCCGGAGAGCGCAGAGCATCTCTGCGGGAAGACCAAAGCCTATGCGGAAGCCTGGGCTCCCAGAGCCGAGAAACTCTGGAAAGAGCGCCAGGAAGAAATCGCCGAGAAAAAGGCAGCACAGAATAAATAAGCAAAGAAAAACCCCTGCTTCGATTTGCAAGAAGCGGGGGTTTTCTGCGTCAGGAGCGGGCCGCGGAAATCTGTTTTTTCAGAATGTTTACGATTTTGACATAAATAAAAGCCATCAGAAGGGCCATCAGAAATACGCAGATGGGCTTTGAAATATGGTAAAATGCCATCACAAAAGCTCCGGTTTCCTTATCGAGATGCACGATGGACATGACCAGCCTGGAGCAGAGGGTGACTGCAAGTCCCTGGAAGCCATAAATATACAGAGAATATTTCTTTCCGATGACAGCGAGAAGATTGTCTTTCGGAACCGTAATTTTAGGCTGATGCGTCGCGTAATATACAATAAGGAAAGAAAGCGGCATATTGAAGATAAAATTATTCCGTCCGATCGGCAGACTGGTATAAAAGGCCATACATTCTGCGAAAAGCAGCAGAACGGAGATAATGGATAAAATCAGGATATTCTGATTTGTCAGCCATTTTATGTTTAACTCAGGCATCACAAAGCCCAGGGTAAACATGGGAATTGCGGTAATCAGGAAATTTCGGCTCCAGTAATACGGCAGTGACTCCCCAAAAAAGAGGACGCTGTATCTTCCTAGTATGTAATACAAAAGTAGCAGCAGAGGGGAGACAAGGGCAAGAAGCTGGTAACCCATTTTAAAATGAGATGCTGCGGCGTAGATCAACAGACAGTAGGCATAGGCAAGCAGATACCACAAAACTCCGCTGAACAAAGGCTCGTTAAGTACAAGCAGCCGAAAAATACGGTCTTTGTTAATCGTAAGAGTCAGATCATCCGTATGAAACAGAAGATTACCCAACCGATAAAATGCAAAAATAATCACGCTGAAAAGGAGAAATTGCCATATCATTCTCAGGGCATTTTTCAAAAACCACCTGCCGCTGTTTTCCGGGTCTTTTTTTACATGCCTTGCGGCGAAATAGCCGGAAATCATAAAAAATATGGGAACACCACAGCGCCCCAGGATCGCTTCTATATAATAAAATTCGTCTCCGAGGCTTTTTGTCGCCATATGAGCCATGACAACTCCGAAGCAGGCCAGACACTTGATCGCGTCAATTAAATAGTTTCTTTCTCTTTCCAATACAAACCACCTTTCTTAAGGAATATCCACACAATGTTCCAAAGTCTCATTATATACGATACAGGCAGTAAAGAAAAGAAGAAATTTTCCCTGAAAGGAGAGGAGCGTTTATCGCTGCGGCAGCTGAGCGGCAATTTCCGGATCGTATGATAAAGGGCTGCCGTCCTTTCCGAAGGTCCTTGTACCAGAGGCGGAAAAGCCGGATCAGAAAGGAACCGTACTGCTCCGGAGTCAGGGCATAAGGCTCAGAGGGGAAAATGGCAAGGAAAGGTCTGAATCACCCGGAAAACCTGTTCCACGCTATCTTCCATATTTTTCATGGCCTGGTGGGGGGCCATGGCTTCTTCAAGACTCGTCACTGTGCGAAGAATTGGGAAAAAGGCGTCGATTCCGGCTGCATTGCAGGCGGAGGCGTCGGAGGTGACACAGCCGGAAAAAGCCAGCACCGGCTTGCAGTACTGTTTGGCGGTCTTGGCCACGCCGATGGGGGCTTTTCCGAAGACGGTCTGGCCATCCAGACGGCCCTCGCCGGTGATGACAAGATCGGCGTCTTTCACATAGTCGGCAAGGCGGGTTTCATCGAGGACGATCTGGATGCCGGATTCCAGTTTCCCATGGAGGAAGGTTAGAAAAGCAAAGCCCAGGCCTCCGGCAGCTCCGGCTCCGGGGTAAGAGGGATCTGCCGCGGGGTATTTTTCGGCTGCCAGGGCAGCGTAGCGGGCGAGCCACTGATCCATCTCCTGAATCATGGGTTTGTTGGCTCCTTTCTGGGGGCCGAAAACGGCGCTGCAGCCTTTTTCGCCGCAGAGAGGGTTGGTCACGTCGCAGGCGATGCGGAAGGTGCAGTCCTTGAGCTTCGGGAGGGCGTTTTTGTCGTTAATGGAGGCCAGGTCTTTTAAGCCCAGGGCACCGGATCGGATAGGCGTTCCGTTTTTGTCGAGCAGGGAAAAACCGAGAGCCTGGAGCATACCGGCGCCGCCGTCATTGGTGGCGCTTCCGCCAATGCCGATGATGAAGTGGCTGCAGCCTTTTTCGATGGCGTCCCGGATGACTTCGCCCACGCCATAGGTTGTGGTAAAGAGAGGATTGCGTTTGGAAGCCGGTACCAGCGTGATTCCGGCGGCACCGGACATTTCGATGATGGCAGTCTTTGTTTTTTCAATCAGGCCGTACTGGCAGAGCACCGGCTCACCTAAAGGGCCGGTGACGGAAATTTCTATCTTTTTTCCCTCGCAGGCGGCAACCAGGGCATCCACGGTTCCCTCTCCGCCGTCGGCCAGAGGCCGGACGATACACTCCGCGTCAGGAAAAACCCGCCGGACTCCGGCCGCGGCGCTGTTCCCGGCCTCCAGGGAGGTCAGGCTTCCCTTAAAAGAATCAATGGCGATAACAACTTTCATAGAATTCACTCCTCATTAAAAAATCTTTCCCCTATTATAACAAAAATTCTGAAAAAGGAACGAAACGTTTATCGGAAAACTTGCAGGCATCAATTAAAAAACGGAAGCTATATATATAAAGAGAAAATCTCCGGAGAAGTGGTTTTGAACTTTCTGGTATTTTTATCGACATATATTCTTCCGTTTTTTATTTTCTATGTGGTCGCCTACGGTCTCTTGAAAGGCCGGAACGTCTATCAGGCTTTCGTGGAGGGAGCGAAAGGCGGTTTTCACACGGCACTCGGGATCCTGCCCACGCTGGTGGGCCTTCTGGCGGCGGTGGGAGTCCTCCGGGCCTCCGGCTTTCTGGATCTGGTCTCCGGGCTTCTTAAAAATCTTCTGAAAGGCACCGGTTTCCCAGCGGAGATTCTTCCTCTGGTCATCGTCCGTCTCTTCTCCAACAGCGCCGCCACCGGCCTTGCCCTGGATCTCTTCAAAGCTCACGGCCCGGACTCCCACCAGGGTCTTCTGGCCTCCCTTTTCTTAAGCAGTACGGAGACCGTCTTCTACACCATGAGCATCTATTTTATGAGCGTCAAAATAAAAAAGACCCGCTATACCCTGCCCGGCGCACTCCTGGCAACCCTGGCGGGGATTGCGGTGAGTGTGGCGCTGGTGTCGTTTATGCAGTGACAACCTCGACGTTTTTTCCACTGAAAGCGACACCATACTTGATTGTCTTTTATTAGCGCAATAAATATAATAAGCGTAGAAATAAAAGTAAGAAAGGTGGAACAGATTATGGAGAAAATACAGGATATGGATTTAAGAAAGATGTTGCTGGAATTGGAAGAAAAGCTGCAGCGTGTATACGGAAATAAATTAAAAGCTGTTATTTTATATGGATCTGTTGCACGGGGAACCGCTACGGAAGAATCAGATATTGACATTATGGTTCTGATAGATGGAACAGCTCAGGAATTGCGAACGTTTGAAGATCAGCTGAGTGATGTTTCTGCCGATATCTCTATCAAATATTTTAAAGTTTTTTCTATTATGGATATCAGTTATCAGGAATATATGCGATGGATGAATACGTTGCCGTTTTACAAAAACGTTTCACAGGAAGGAGTAGTTTTATATGCAGCTTGATATAAAAACACTTTCTGCATATCGTTTGGATAGGGCGAAAGAAGATCTGGAGGCGGCTCGGGGAAATCACCAGTTGGGATTTTATAAAGTAGCAATCAACAGATCTTATTACGCTATCTTTCATGCAATCAGAGCAGTGAACATCTGGGATGGTTTTGATGCTTCAAAACATAGCTCGGTAATAGCACATTTAATCAATTTTATGTACATGAAGGAAAATTTGATCGTGATACCTACAAGCTGATAGACAGCGCATACCGCATCCGGGAAAAATGTGATTACTCAGATTTCTTTATAGCGTCAAAAGAAGACGCGGAAAAGCAGATAGCGAATGCAGAAGAGTTTATCAAAAGGGTTGAAAAGTTCCTTTTGGAAAATGAATAAAAAGTAGATTTTTGTGAGGGAAATCATCATGTACCTTATTTCCTCCGGTTCCTGGGATGATTACAATTTGACAGTTCAGAAAATGGCAGTTAAAATAAAAGGAGACGCGGATTTTTTCGAAAAAGCGAGGTATTTTTCTTATCTCAAAAAGTGAACAAGGGTGAAGGTAAACGAACGTCTTATTTATTGATATTGATACGCTGAGGCCGGATCATATGGGGTGCTACGGCTACTGCAGAAACACGACTCCGAACATTGATGCCATTGCAAGAGAGGGTGTCCGTTTTGACAATTATTAATGCAGCGATGCGCCCTGCCTGCCGTCGAGAGCGGCACTTTTGGAATCAAAAACGGAGTGGTTGGCCATGGAGGAACGGCGGCAGACCGTTTCCGGGAGGGAATTACAAGAGATTTTAAAGATAACCGTGATGTCTGGAAACCTACAATGAAGGGCATTGTGGAATGAATCTATGAAGAAAGTGAGATTATGTTACATGAATAGGAAATGGTGGCAGGAAGCAGTTGTTTATCAGATTTATCCGAAGAGCTTTCAGGATTCAAATGGCGACGGAATCGGTGATCTGAGAGGAATTATGAAGCGGATGGATTATCTGAAGGAGCTGGGAGTTAATACGATCTGGCTCTGCCCGATCAACGCTTCACCGATGAAAGACGGCGGATATGATATCTCCGATTATATGAAAATTGATCCGTCTTTCGGCACAAATGAAGATTTCAAAGAACTGATCGAGTGTGCGAAAAAGGCAGGGATCCGCGTGCTGATGGATCTCGTTGTCAATCACTGTTCCGATCAGCATGAATGGTTTAAACAGGCTGTGGCAGACCCGAACAGCAAGTATGCAGACTATTTTATCATTGAAGAGACAGACGGAGAGGTGCCCAACAACCTGCGCTGCTACAATGGCTACAGCGCCTGGGAGCGCATCGGCGACAGCAATCGTTTTTACTTCCATTGTTTTTCCAAGGAGCAGCCGGATCTCAACTGGGAATGTGAGGAGCTTCGGCGTGAAATCATCGATATGATGCTTTACTGGCAGAAGATGGGAGTGGCCGGTTTCCGCGTGGATGCCATCGGAAATCTCAAGAAATCTCCGAAGGTCTTTGAGCATCAGCCGCTTCCGACAGATGGAACCGACGGCATGGCTGCCATAGACCCTTATGTACTGCTGCAGGATGGGATCGAAGATTTCCTCGGAGAGCTGAAACGGGAAGTCTTTGACAAATACGATATGATGACCGTGGCAGAGGTCAGCGTTCCCGAAGACAAGGTGGAGCAGTACACAGGCGAAAATGGACTGTTTTCCATGGTCTTTGATTTTACCTATACTGATCTGGACGTCCATCGGATCAATGGTCTGGAGTGGAAACGCCCCTGGACTTATGCCGAGCTGAAAAACAGGATCATGACTTCCCAGGAAATTTTACAGAAACACAGCTGGGGAAGTCCTTACCTGGAAAATCACGACCAGTGCAGATCCGGAAACAAGTACATTCCGGCAGAGGATCTGGGATATGAGAGCAAGACCGCTCTCGGAGCCCTGTATTTCTTCCTTCGAGGAACGCCTTTTATCTATCAGGGCCAGGAACTGGGCATGGAAAATTATCCATTCGCTGATATTACGGAAATTCGTGATCCCTTTGCGATAAAGCGGTACGAGCAGGAGCTGGAACAGGGAAGAGATGTGGAAGCGGATATGGATTATTTCCGCCAGAGAGGTCGTGACAATTCCCGGATTCCCATGCAGTGGGACGCTTCCGTTTACGCCGGCTTTTCAGAGGTGGAGCCCTGGATCAATGTGCATCCGGATCATGACCAGATCAACGTAGAAGCAGAGCTGGAACAGGAGCCCAGCGTCCTTAAATTCTATAAAGAGATGATCCGGCTCCGCACGAAGAGCGAATACAGTGAGATTCTTACCTTCGGTGATTTCCGGGCAGTAGAGACAGCGGAAGATACCTTTTTCTGCTACGACCGTGTTCTGAGAGACCGGACTCTGCGCGTGATGGTCAATCTGTGCAGCCAGCCTCTGGAGCTTCCGGAAAAACTTCAAGGCGGTAAGGCGATCCTGAATAACCTGGAAACCTATTCAGGAACGAGCTTACAGCCCTATCAGGCAGTGATCTTATAAATTTTTTTCAGGCTATGGTCCTCTGGGAACAGGATCATAGCCTGTTTTTTTGCGCCCGCCCCCAAAATCTGTTATACTTATCTCCAAACAAACACAATTATGGGGGAACGTATCATGAAAAAAGGAGACAAGATCGGGATCGTGGCCTGCTCCAATGGCCTTAAGGAGAGCAGCCGCCCGGAGATGGAGCAGCTGAAAATCACATTGGAGAACTTAGGCCTCACGCCGGTTTTTTCGGAATATCTGTATGCGAAGGACGGCGCAGAGAGCGGAACGCGGCAGCAGCGGGCGGAGGCGCTGATGAAATTTTACCGGGACGAGGAGATCAAAGGGATTTTTGACGTTTCAGGCGGGGATCTGGCCAATGGGGTGCTGCCCTGGCTGGATTACGAGACGATTGCGAAGAGCGGGAAAATGTTTTGGGGCTACAGCGACCTCACCACGGTGGTAAATGCGATCACGGCGAAGACAGGAAAACCTTCCGTTCTCTACCAGATCCGGAATCTTATTTATCAGGACGGAGAGGAGCAGAAATGCAGGTTCCGGAGCTGCCTGCTCGAACAAAATCAGAGGCAGGGAATTGGAAGTACGCAAAATCAGACTCAGAAAAATAGAAGTTTACAGAGTCAATCCCTGCCAGAGAGCCTGGAGCCGGAGGAAAGCGGCTACATACAGAAAATGTCAGGTTTAGACACTCTCTTCCATTTCCCATACCATTTCCTCCAGGGCACCCACATGTCCGGCCCTCTCATCGGCGGAAACATCCGCTGCTTTCTCAAACTGGCCGGAACCGAATATTTCCCCGATCTCACCGGAAAGCTCCTCCTTCTGGAGGCCTGCGGCGGAGGCGAGCCCCAGCTTCTGACCTATTTAAGCCACTTGGAGCAGCTCGGCGCCTTCCGGAAGGTCAGCGGCATCCTTCTCGGTACTTTCACGAAGCTTGACCGGGAAAAAGGCCCGGAGCGAGTCTGGGAGCTTCTGCAAAGCTTTGTTCCGACAGAGCTTCCCGTGGCCCGGACCACTTTCATCGGCCACGGGACGGATTCACGGGCGGCGGTGATCGGAAGCAGTTATAATTTTTCAGAAAAGTAATAAAAACAACAGAAGACCACATGTGTTTCAGGACCTTCTGGCCATCGTCAGGAAGGGAAAAGGGGCGCTGAAGCTCCGGTTCAAAGGAGAAGGATTAAAAGAAACCGAGGTTCAGCTCTAAGCCAAAATCTGTTACTTTTTTGTGAGAAAAACCGACTACCATTTTCCTCAAAAAAAGGTGTATACTGATAAAAAATGGGTCTTTTCAGACTATGGGAGGGTTTCAAAATGAGTAAATTTTCAAGAGACCGCGTGAAGGGCTTCCTTCACACTGACGGCCGAAAAATGGTAAACGAAAACGGCGAAACTGTAGTCCTTCGAGGCTGGGGCGTGGGAAGCTGGATGAATCCGGAAGGCTTTATGATCGGAGGCGTGCCCCTGTTTGCCGAGGTGGGAGGCTTTAACGATTTCGCGCTGCCCAGAAGATTTGAGCGGGGCCGCACGATGGAGACCACGGTCCGGGAGCTGGCCGGAACCGCTTACGCGAAGGAATTTGCGAAAAAATGGTACCGCAGCTATCTCTCTGAGGAGGACATCAGACTCATGGCGGATATGGGTTACAACTCCGTCCGTCTGCCGGTGAGCGCCCGTCTTTTCTTGGCCGAGGAGCCTGAGATCCAGTGGATCGAGGAAGGCTTTGCCGTGCTGGAGCAGGTACTGGACTGGTGTGAAAAATATCATGTATATGCGATTCTCGATCTTCACGGAGCGCCGGGCGGCCAGTCTGCCCTGGCCTGCGACGACGGTATCGACAACCGCCCCCACATGTTTACGGAGCCGGAGAGCCGGGAGCGTGCCCTTCTGGTCTGGGAGGAGTTTGCAAAACGATACCATGACCGCTGGATCATCGGCGGATATGATCTTCTGAATGAGCCGCTGTCCGGACCGGACTGCCGGAAACTGCTGCCGGAGCTGGCGAAATTCTACGACGATGTAATTCCCAGAATCCGAAAATACGACAAGAACCATATGCTGACCCTGGAGGGAAGCGTTTTCTCCATGGATATGGATATTTTTGACCACGAGTATGATCCGGAGTGCCATAACTGGTGCATCCACATCCATTATTATGGCTTTTCACCGGAAGTCCGGACCCTGTACCGCTTCCTGGATGCGAGCCTGAAAAACAACGTGCCCATCTGGATCGGCGAGGGCGGCAGCGACCCGGTTTCCAACTCCGTTTTCTATGAGATCGCAGGCGCTTATGACATCGGTTACGCCGTCTGGTCCTGGAAACGGGCCGACGATCCGAAAGGCGACGGAAGCTCCGCTGTGACCTATCCGATCCCGGAAAAATGGGATGTGATGCGCGATTACATCCGAAATGGCGGTCCCAGACCTTCCTATAAAGAATCCCAGGAGATTCTGGACGAGATGCTGGAAAAAATGAAACCGGAATATTACACTGTTGACCGGACCTACAATTATTACAACCTCCGTCAGCCCGGCATCCGCATCCCGGCCGTCGGTTTCAATCAGGGAAGCACGAAGAGCAACGGCTGGATTTATGGAAATGCCTTTGGTTATCGTACAGAGGAGGGCATGAAGATGCCGCTTCGCCCGGACGCTATGCCGCCCCAGCATGTGGTGGTGCCCACCGGCGAACCCCTTCGGAAATCCAGTCCCTTAAAGGATCTTTGTCTGGAGCTTCGGGAGGGTGAGGCCGCAGCTTACACAATCCGCGATGTGAAAGAAACCTGCCTGGTGTCCGCGACAGTCAGAGCCCTGGGCGAAAAGGCTTCTGTTATCGTGACCTGCACAAGCGAGGAGGGTAAAAGAGAGGTTTCCGAGATTACTGTGACCGGAACGGAGACAAAGGAATATGACCTTGCAAGTCTCAGTGAAGGCGCAGAGTGGACCATCTCTCTGGAGACAAAAGAAGGAACGGTTCAGCTGGATGAGGTCATCTTCGCAAGATAGACAAAATCCATACTTAAAAACAGAGACGGCCGTGGGCCGGGGTTGGTTTT
>NZ_JAJEPR010000019.1:0-64329 GCF_020686945.1 Fusicatenibacter faecihominis
TGTTTGGCGGGTCCCAAGTTCAAAAGCCTTATCGTGCAAGCACGAACGGCTTTTTGAGCTTTTGACCCTGGCATCATTATATTTAAAAATAAAAAAATCTTGACAGAATTCATTCACTGCTGTATAGTTTAAGCGTATGTGATATGAGTTTCTGACAGAGTATCCATGCAAATATTTTCTCTGACCACCCAGTTGGGTTAAGGCCATACGGACAGCCGGGTCAACTGCCGAAGGGCGATTTTATCGCCATTATTGATTTTTGATAATGGAAAGCATAGCTTTCTGTTGTTGGGTGAAAAACTCAATTTTATGAGTTGTTTTATTTTCTGTGCGTGATGCGCATCAACTTGTAAATCAGTCAATAAGAGTAGTAAAAGTAAGTATTTGCTATATAGACTCTGACGAAGAACTCATTTTTTATTGGGGATTTTCTGCATGCGCGGGAAAATCCGGGAAAAACAGATAAAGTGAGTATATTTACAGGCAGTATGTCATCAAAGGCATGCTGCCTGTATTTTTGTAACTATTCAGAGTCAAGCAGATTTTCAGGAAAACACAACGAAATGAAGCGCAGCGAAATCGAGGTGTGGCTCTGAATAGTTACATATCTTATACAACCGGAGGAAATCATGGGGGAGAAATTGAAACTATACGGGTTTAATAACCTGACCAAAGCCCTGAGCTTTAACATTTATGATGTCTGTTATGCCAAGACGGCACGAGAGCAGAAAGACTATATTGATTATATAGACGAACAGTATAATGCGGAACGTCTTACAGGGATTCTTACGACCCTGACGGATATGATCGGAGCAACGGTTCTGAATATTGCCCGCCAGGATTATGAGCCTCAGGGGGCTTCTGTTACGCTTCTGATCGCGGAGGATTCCATGCTGCCGAGAAGCCAGACACAGCTGGCCCATCTGGATAAAAGTCATGTGACGGTACATACCTATCCGGAATACCATCCGGAGACCTGCATTGCTACCTTCCGGGTGGATATCGACGTGGCGACCTGCGGGGAGATCACGCCGCTTTCCACACTGGATTATCTCATCGGTTCCTTTGACTCGGATATCATTACGATGGATTACCGGGTGAGAGGCTTTACCAGGGATGTCAATGGAAAAAAACTCTTCCTGGATCATCCGGTCACATCCATTCAGGATTATATCAATCCGGAGATTCTAAGGCGCTATGACGCAGTGGATATCAATGTCTATGCGGCCAGCCTTTTCCACACCCGGATGATGATCAAAGAGCCGGATCTTCAGAACTATCTTTTCAAGACGGATATTTATGAGCTTCCGCCGCTGACCCGGCTGGAGATCATGAACAACCTCCGCCGGGAAATGATCGAGATTTTCAACGGCAGAAACATTTATTAGGAGGCAAAAGAGTGAAAGAGTTATCTCAGGAAAGAGCTCCGATCTATGAAGCTCTGGAACGTTTTAATAAGATGCGGGTGGTTCCTTTTGACGTACCTGGCCATAAAAGAGGAAGGGGAAATCCAGAGCTGACCCGGCTTCTGGGGGAGAGCTGCATCCGGCTGGATGTGAATTCCATGAAACCACTGGACAATCTCTGTCATCCGGTTTCGGTGATCCGGGAAGCGGAAGATCTGGCGGCGGAGGCTTTTCATGCATCCCATGCCTTTCTGATGGTGGGAGGGACGACCTCCGCAGTGCAGAGCATGATCCTTTCCGCCACGCGAAGAGGGGAAAAAATCATCCTTCCGAGAAATGTACACCGAAGCGTTATGGGAGCCATGGTACTGAACGGAGCAATTCCCGTTTATGTAAATCCGGAAGGAAATGAGCGGCTGGGCATCCCTCTTGGTATGAGTGTGGAAGCGGTAAAAAAAGCCATTCAGGAAAATCCGGATGCAAAAGCTGTTTTTGTCAACAATCCGACCTATTATGGCATCTGTTCGGATCTCAGAGCCATTGTGGAGCTGGCCCATGCCAATCATATGCTCTGTCTGGTGGATGAGGCCCACGGAACTCATTTCTATTTCAGCGATAAACTGCCGCTGTCAGCTATGGATGCAGGAGCCGATATGGCTGCGGTTTCCATGCATAAATCCGGCGGAAGCCTGACCCAGAGCTCCCTTCTTCTGACCGGTCCTGCCATGCAGGAGGGCCATGTCCGCCAGATCATTAATCTGACCCAGACCACCAGCGGTTCCTACCTGCTGCTTTCCAGCCTGGATATTTCCCGAAGAAATCTGGCTCTTCGGGGAAAGGAAGCTTTTGAGCGGGTGATTGAACTGGCGGAATATGCCAGAAAAGAGATCAATCAGATCGGCGGTTATTATGCCTATTCCCGGGAACTGATCAACGGGGACAGCATTTATGATTTTGACGTGACCAAGCTTTCTGTGAATACCCTGGATGTGGGACTGGCGGGCATCGAAGTCTATGATCTTCTCCGGGATGAATACGATATCCAGATCGAATTTGGAGATCTGGGAAATATTCTGGCTTATCTTTCCATCGGAGACCGGTCACGGGAGATCGAGCGTCTGGTCAGTGCTCTTTCTGAGATCCGGCGGCGCTTCGGCAGGGAAAAGGGCGGCTTGATGAAGCAGGAATATATCGATCCCAGAGTTGCCGTTTCTCCCCAGGATGCTTTTTATGCGGAAAAGGAATCCCTTCCGCTGATGGAGACGGCCGGGCGGATCTGCAGCGAGTTCGTCATGTGCTATCCGCCGGGAATCCCGATTCTGGCGCCGGGAGAGGAGATTACAGAAGATATCCTGCATTATATCGTTTATGCCAAGGAAAAAGGCTGCTCCATGACCGGACCGGAGGATGCGGCCATCGAACGGCTGAACGTGCTGAAAGGAGTTTAAAAAATGGAATTATGGTTTACCGAGTCTCATACCCCCAATGTGAAATTCTCCATACGGGTGGATAGACAGCTTTATTCCTCGCAGAGTGAATTCCAGAGGATTGATGTCTTTGAATCGCCGGAATTTGGCCGGATTCTTGTCCTTGACGGATATCTTATGATGACGGAAAAAGACGAGTTCATCTATCATGAAATGATCACCCATGTTCCCATGGCAGTGCATCCAAACGTAAAAAGCGTGCTGGTCATCGGAGCCGGAGATGGCGGCGTGATCCGGGAACTGACCCGTTATCCGGAGATCGAGCATATCGATATGGTGGAAATTGATGAAGAGGTTGTTGAAGTTTCAAAGAAATATCTGCCTCAGACGGCCTGTGCCTTTGACGATCCGCGGCTTCATATTTTCTATGAGGACGGACTGAAATATATCCGCTCTGCTCATGACAAATATGACCTCATCATTGTGGATTCCACGGATCCCTTCGGGCCCGGTGAGGGATTGTTTACCAGAGAATTTTACGGGAACTGCTATAAAGCTCTTCATGAAGATGGAATCCTGATCAATCAGCATGAAAGTCCTTTTTATGAGGAGGATGCCATGGCCTGCCAGCGGGCACACAAACGGATCGTGGAATCTTTCCCCTTAAGCCGGGTTTATCAGGTGCATATTCCAACCTATCCGTCCGGTCACTGGCTTTTTGGCTTTTCATCCAAGAAATATCATCCTCTGAAAGATCTTGACGAGGCCCGCTGGAATGCCAGAGGACTGAAATGCCGTTACTATACAACTACGCTTCACCGGGGCTCCTTCTATGTCCCGGCTTATGTGGAGGAATTGCTGGAAGATGTTGAGTAAAAATGTAGAGACTTTTTTGGAATGTGATAAGACTTATGAGGAGGCGGATACTGTCCTTTTTGGAGCTCCTTTTGACTCCACCACGTCTTTTCGTCCGGGAACCCGCTTTGGAAGTGGTGCGATCCGTCATGAATCTTTCGGACTGGAGAGCTACAGCCCCTACCAGGACAGGGATCTTCGGGACGCCCGGATCATGGACAGCGGTGATCTGGAACTTCCTTTTGGAAATACGGAGGAAGTGCTTCGTGAGATCGAGGAGCGGGCAGCAGAAATCCTCAGCGATGGAAAACGCCCCTTTCTTCTGGGCGGGGAGCATCTGGTTACCCTGGGTGCTTTTCGGGCAGCACTGAAAAAATATCCAGAGCTCTGCATGATCCATTTTGATGCCCATACGGATCTTCGTGAGGACTATCTGGGCGTGAAGTTATCTCATGCCTGTGTGATCCGAAGATGCTGGGAGCTGGCCGGTGAGGGCCGGATTCATCAGTTTGGCATCCGTTCCGGGGAACGGGAAGAATTCCTTTTTGGAAAAGAACATACAGATCTTCATGCTTTTACTTTTGACGGGCTTGCAGAGGTCCTGGATTCACTAAAAGATGCTCCGGTCTATTTTACCGTGGATCTGGATGTCATGGATCCCTCTGTTTTTCCAGGGACAGGAACGCCGGAACCCGGCGGAGTCAGCTTCGATGAGCTAAGAAAGGCAGTGACTCTGGTCTGCCAGAGAGCGAATGTTGTCGCCCTGGATGCTAACGAACTGTCTCCGCATTATGATGCCAGCGGGGCGTCCACGGCTGTGGCAGCCAAGATCGTCCGGGAAATGCTTCTGGCGCTGATGCAGTAAAATTTTGAAAATTCGGGCCGGGTGTTTTCCGGTTCAAAGTGCTCATTCATGAGGCAGTGAGGGGCACTTTGAGCTGGAAATCCCCATGGCTCTGAAAGGATTATACGATATCAATAAAAACGGGAGGAATTGTTTTATGGGAAAAGTACTGATCATCGGTTGCGGCGGAGTTGCCTCTGTTGCCATCCACAAATGCTGCCAGAACAGCGAGGTATTCAGCGAGGTATGTATCGCCAGCCGGACAAAATCCAAATGTGATGCACTGAAAGAGAAACTGGAAGGAACCACAAAAACAAAGATCACCACAGCGCAGGTGAATGCAGATAACGTAGACGAGCTCATTGCACTGATCGAAAAGGAAAAGCCCCAGGTGGTTTTAAATCTGGCCCTTCCCTATCAGGATCTGACTATTATGGATGCCTGCCTGGCTACGAAGACTCATTATGTGGATACCGCTAACTATGAGCCGGAAGATACGGCAAAATTTGAGTACAGCTGGCAGTGGGCTTACCGGGAACGGTTTGAAAAAGCAGGAATCACTGCTCTTCTGGGAAGCGGTTTTGACCCGGGTGTCACCAGCGTATTTTCTGCCTATGCCCTGAAACATCAGTTTGACGAGATCAACTATATTGATATTCTCGACTGCAACGGCGGCGACCATGGATATCCTTTTGCCACAAACTTTAATCCGGAAATTAATATCCGTGAGGTTTCTGCCAAAGGTTCCTACTGGGAAGACGGCCATTGGGTGGAGACCGAGCCCATGGAGATCAAAAGGGTTTATAACTTTGATCAGGTAGGAGAGAAGGATATGTACCTTCTTCACCATGAAGAGATCGAAAGCCTGGCGTTAAATATGCCGGGAATCAAGAGAATCCGTTTCTTCATGACCTTCGGCCAGAGTTATCTGACACACCTTCGCTGTCTGGAAAATGTGGGTATGACCTCGATCGAACCGATCATGTATGAAGGAAAAGAGATCGTTCCTCTGCAGTTCTTAAAAGCAGTCCTTCCGGATCCGGCTTCCCTTGGCCCACGCACAAAGGGAAAAACCAACATCGGCTGTATTTTCCAGGGAAAGAAAGACGGCAAAGACAAGACCTATTATCTCTACAATGTATGTGATCATCAGGAATGTTATAAAGAGGTGGGATCTCAGGCAGTTTCCTATACCACCGGTGTTCCGGCCATGATCGGTGCCATGATGCTGATGACCGGAACCTGGAACAAGCCCGGCGTCCATAACATCGAAGAGTTTGATCCGGATCCCTTCATGGAAGCATTGAATAAATGGGGCCTTCCCTGGACGGAAGATTTCCATCCGGTACTGGTAGACTGATGAGCGGTCAGATCCGTACTCCGTATTTCCTGGTGGATGAAAAACGGTTGATTCAGAATCTGGAGCTGTTAAAAAAAGTAGAAGAGGAGGGTCCCTGCCGGATCCTCCTGGCGCAGAAAGCCTTTTCCATGTTTTCTGTTTATCCGCTGATCCGGAAGTATCTGGTCGGTTCCACAGCCAGCGGTCTCTACGAGGCAAGGCTTGGAAAAGAAGAATTTGGCGGGGAGACGCATGTGTTCTCTCCGGCTTACCGGGAAGACGAATTTGAGGAACTTCTGACCTATGCCGATCATCTGGTATTCAATTCTCCTTCCCAGCTTCGAAAATACAGCCCCCGGGCCCGGGCGCTGGGAAAAGAGACCGGCCTTCGGATCAATCCTGAATGCTCCACCCAGGAAGGCCATGCCATCTATGATCCCTGTGCTCCGGGTTCCCGCCTGGGGACTACACTGGAACAGTTTGAGGAAGAACTGCTGCCTCTTCTGGATGGCCTGCATTTTCATACGCTCTGCGAACAGGATTCTGATGATTTAGAGACCACGGCAGAGGTATTTGAGAAGAAATTTGGAAAATATCTTTATCAGATGAAATGGGTCAATTTTGGCGGAGGCCATCATATTACAAGAAAGGATTATGATGTGGAACGACTTCTTCGTATTGTCCGTCATTTTCATGAGACCTATGGTGTGACGGTCTATCTGGAGCCTGGGGAAGCCGTGGTTCTGAACGCAGGTTATCTCGTGACTTCTGTTCTGGAAACGCTTTATAATGGAATGGATCTTGCAATTCTGGATACCTCCGCAGCCTGCCACATGCCGGATGTTCTGGAAATGCCCTATCGTCCGCCTCTTAAAAACAGCGGAGAACCGGGGGAGAAATCATATACTTATCGCCTGGGTGGACCAACCTGCCTGGCCGGAGATGTGATTGGAGACTATTCCTTTGATATGCCTTTAAAAGAAGGTGACCGTCTGGTTTTCGAAGATATGGCACTTTATACTATGGTAAAAACAAATACATTCAACGGAATGCCGCTTCCATCCATTGCGCTCCGGCATGTGGACGGAAGCAAGGAAGTGATCCGAAGCTTTGGCTATGAAGACTTTAAAAAAAGGTTGTCCTGAGATTTTTCAGGACAGCCTTTTTAAAGCGAAACTTACATTTTTTTCATGCGGATCATATTCCAGCTGTGCTTGGTGAGATAACCGGAAAGCTCTCCATCTTTCAAACTTACGGTATTTCCCTTGGCGGGAGCCACGGTATCCGGCTGCGCCTCGGTATTGACAGCCTTGAGATCATCATTGGTCAGAACGAGATGCTCGGTGATGGTATAACCGGCGAACTGGCGGAGGTCACAGTGGATCTCCATATCTTCCTCGAGATCTTTGTTCACAGCGAAAAGGGTCAGCTCCTCGTTTTCTTCCTTCCATACGAGTACAGCATCCAGGTAGGGAGCGTCGCCGTAGGTCTTACTGTCGTAGACAGGACCTTTTACCAGAGTGTTGAGGACGGTTCCGCGGCCATAGGTGCTGGTGTAGGCGAAGGGATAGAAGATAGTCTGTCTCCAGGCTCCGGTATCGGAGGTCATGATCGGAGCGATGACGTTGACCAGCTGGGCCAGGCAGGCGATCTT
Organism: Fusicatenibacter faecihominis; assembly: GCF_020686945.1. NCBI lineage: Bacteria > Bacillati > Bacillota > Clostridia > Lachnospirales > Lachnospiraceae > Fusicatenibacter > Fusicatenibacter faecihominis. The sequence continues at coordinate 7,526 of NZ_JAJEPR010000019.1, forward strand.
GACACGGTCTGCGTGGCGAAGAAGGGTGATGAGAAGGCTTCCCACGAGAAGGGCATCCTCAAAGTTGTAGATATCCTCCAGCTGGTGCGGCGCTTTGCCCCATTTCTCCAGCTTTTCATCGGCTTCATGGGAGTGGTACCAGACGTTCCATTCGTCAAATGAGAGGTTGATCTTTTTCTTGCCGCGTTTCTTTGCCTTGACGCTGTCCAGAATGGAGACAACGGAGGAGATGAACTCATCCATGCCTACGCTGCCGGCCAGGAAATCCGGTGTGTCGTTGGCGGCGTTGGAGTAATACTGGTGAAGGGACATGTAGTCTACCTGATCATAACAGGTGCTAAGTACCTCATCTTCCCAGGCACCGAAGGTCGGCATCGTGGGGCCGGAGCTTCCGCAGACCACGGTCTCGATGGTCGGATCGAGCATCTTCATGAGGCGGCCGGTTTCTTCAGCGGTACGGCCGTACTCGTGAGCGGTCTTGTGGCCCATCTGCCAGGGACCGTCCATCTCATTTCCCAGGCACCAGAGCTTGATATCGTGGGGCTTCTCGTAGCCGTGTTTTTTTCTCAGGTCACTGTAGTAGGTGCCTCCGGGGAAGTTGCAGTATTCCAGAAGATTTCTGGCTTCTTCCGGTCCGCGGGTGCCTAAGTTGACAGCCATCATGACATTGGTGTCGGCTTTTTTTGCCCAGGAAGCAAACTCATTGAGACCGAAGGCGTTGGTTTCGATGACCTGCCAGGCCAGTTCTGCGCGGGCGGGGCGCTCTTCTCTGGGACCCACGCTGTCCTCCCAGCGGAAGCCGGATACGAAGTTGCCGCCGGGATAGCGGACTACGGGAACCTTCATTTCCCGGACAAGATCGATCACATCTTTACGGAATCCTTCTTCATCTGCAAAAGGACTTCCCGGCTGGTAAATGCCCTCGTAAACAGCCCGGCCCAGCTGCTCGATGAAGGAACCGTAGAGTCTCGGGTCTACCTCGTCGATGAGATAATGTTTGTCTGCGATGATTTCTGCTTTTTTCATTTGCGTACCTCCTGTTTCGCATATTCTTAAAATGATTCTACCGCCCAATATCCTTCCTGACCACATTTTTTCTTCCGGAAAACTTGACTTTTCTTCCGGTCTTATACTAGGATAGTCTGTAGGAGGAAAATGTCATGTTTCAGATCGATTACTGCGAATACAACCGTACCAACGTGGATTATGACCGGATTTACCGGCCGGGGGGAAGCGGAGATTACCTTCTGCTCCTCTTAAAGACGCCGATGAAGTGCCATTTGAAGGGAAAATTAGAGATTTCCGGGGAAAATGCCTGCCTTCTCTATGCCCCCCAGGAATGTCAGGACTACCAGGCGGTGCAGAAATTCCGGAACAGCTATGTTCATTTTTCTACGGATCTTCCGTTTGCAGACGAATATGGAATCCCGACCTCAATTCTTCTCTATCCGGAAAATTTCATGGAACTGGACGAATACATCCGCCTGATTCAGCAGGAATACCTTACCAGGCCGCCCTTCTTCCAAGAGCGCTGCAGGCTTTTGATGGAGGAGCTTTTTCTCCTTCTTTCCAGAAGTTTTGCCCGAAAGGGGGAAAGGGTGGACCAGGAGGCCTCGGAGCTTAAGGAAGAGTTTCAGCGCCTCCGCCTTACCATGCTCTCCAGCTGTGAGGAGGACTGGAGTGTGGAACGGCTCTGCCGGGAGAGCAGTCTTTCCAAGAGTCAGTTTTTTGCCTATTACAAACGTTTCTTTGAGAACAGCCCCAAGGCGGAGCTTTTGCAGGCCCGGATGGAGAAGGCCAGAACCCTTCTCAGTAATGAAGCGCTCCAGGTTCAGCAGGCGGCCAGACAGTGCGGTTTTACCAATATGCAGCATTTTTCCAGATATTTCAAAGCCTGGTATCACTGCTCCCCGAGGGAATATAAAGAGCGTCTTCGGAAAACGGGAATTGACGGAATTTCTTCCTTATTATAATAGGGTTAAAAGGAAACCGTTTTCCAGACTTTCAGACTTGTGTAAAATTTCAGAAAATAGAAGAATAATCCGTCGCCTGCATACATAATTAAAAGGTTTGTCTTTAACTGTCTTTTAGTGCAATAAAAAAGTGCAAATTGACAAGGCGTCTCGCATTGACGAAACTCCGTTTGAAAGGTATACTTAATTCAACAGAAAATTTGAAGGGGGATATTTAGAAATGGTTTCTATTACCTGCAAAGGCATCAAAGTAACGCTTGACGACGAAACCCTGTGCTATGAATTTTCAAAAGATTCAACTGTGTGGCGCTGGAGAGAGAAGTACCGTCCGAGAATCGAGTGTGAGGATGGTATCGTATATTTCTCTGATGCAAAGAATATCTGGCATAAGCAGATCCGCAGCGGAGTAGGAGAGGGCATCTTAAGTCATTATGAGAATTTTACTCTGGCAGACGGTAAGACAGCTTCCTACGCATTTGAAACTCTGGTATGGGTAGAGTCCACCACAGGTCACGTTTACTGTGAATGGATGCCGGTAAAAGAAGAGGGACTGAAGATTAAAGCAGTCCGCTGGCCGGGAGAGATGGCGTTCGACGAGCCGAAGAAGACCTGGTACACACTGATCAATGAGGGACAGGGTCTTCTGATCCCCAACACCTGGAAGAATGAGCTTGGCTCCATCGCTTTTGACGGAACCTTCGGCACAGAGGGAAGCTACATGCCCTGGTACGCACAGGTGAAAGACAGAAGCGGTTATCTTCTGATTGCCGTGACTCCCTGGAATGCAGGCTGGAAAGCAGAGCATCCGGCAGGAGGTCCTTACACCCACATCGGTGTACATATGGAGCCCAGCCTTGGAAAGATGGATTACCGCAGAGTTTTCCGTTATACGTTCCTTGAGGACTGCGACTACAACGATATCTGTAAAGAGTACCGTCATTATGCAAAAGAAAAAGGTCTCTTAAAGACTCTGGCTGAGAAAGCAGCCAAGAACCCGACGATCCACGATCTTATCGGATGTTCCGTTATGCATACCGGCATCAAGAAGAGCGTGCAGCCGGAATCCCGCTTCTATGATAAAGCGCATCCGGAAAACAACGAGTCTCTGAACACCTTCGCGGAGCGCGAGAAAGAAGCGAGGACCCTCCACGAGCTGGGAGTGAAGAAACTCTACATGCATCTGGACGGCTGGGGACAACCCGGATACGACAACCAGCATCCGGATTACACACCGGCCTGCAAGGAAGCCGGCGGCTGGGAAGGCATGAAATCTCTGGTGGATGCGATGCATGAGATGGGATATCTTTTCGGTATCCATGACCAGTACCGTGACTACTACTTCGCAGCGAAGACCTTTGACCGCGAGTATGCGCTTCAGCTTCCTGATGGAACGATGCCGCAGCATCATATGTGGGCAGGCGGAGAGCAGACTTACCTCTGTGCGACTCAGGCTCCCTACTATGTAAAGAGAAACTTCACGATCCTGAAGGATCACGGCATTGATCTGGACTGTGCTTACCTGGATGTATTTACCTGTAACGAAGGTGATGAGTGCGACAATCCGCATCACCGCATGACCAGAAAAGAATGTTATGCGTACAGAAATGAATGCTTTGAGTATCTTCTGACCAACAACATCCTTCCGAGTTCAGAAGAGGCAAACGACTGGAGTATGCCGAGCCTGGTATTTTGCCATTACGCTCCCTACAACTTCATGCTCAAAGCCCCGGGTACACCGAAATACGGTATTCCGGTACCGCTTTTCAACCTGGTATTCCATGACTGTCTGATCATCCCCTGGCTGATGGAGAAAGTCAGCGACAATGAAGATTATATGCTCTATGCTCTGATCAACGGCGGTATCCCCTATCTGCTCAGAGACGGCGCTTATCCGGGAATGGATGGAGCGTTCTCCGAGAACCAGAGAGAAAAACTGATCGAGGATATCAATCGTTCCAAAGTTGTAGCAGAGCTTCACGAGAGGATCGCTATGCAGGAACTGAGCCACCACGAGATCCTCGATGACGAGGGCCTGGTTCAGAAGAGCTCGTTTGCAGACGGCACCACGGTAACAGTCGACTTCACAAAGAATACTTACGAGATCATCGCCGACTGACGTACGGCTGTGTGTTGCACGGAAACATTGGCAGATGATGCTAATTGTGTAAATAAAACACACAATCGTGACACAAAAGCAAAATGTGGTGTTTTTAGACAAAATAGTAGTTGTAATTGTGAAAATATTGTGCTAAAATAACTACAATGCAAAGGAGCAGAGGGCTGTATATGGGCAGACTCGATTGCTCCTTTTCCATAAGCTGATAGAGGAGCAGAGTTATGGAGGATGAACGCCCGGTGCAGCCAAAGCGTTCAAATAAAACCAAGGAGATGATGTAATGCAGATGACAAAAGAAGCAAAAGCGTATCAAAAATCAGCCTGGATAATCCGTCTGGTATTCCTGCTGGCTGGCCTGATGATCGCAGGCGGAGGAATTTGGTACGTTGCGATCACTGGTATCATTGGAAGAAAGAGTTGGGATTTTGGTAAATATGGACTGCCGCCGGCAATCCTGGCAGCAGCAGGAGGAGTTGTTCTCCTGGCCGCAATCATTGCATATTTCAAAATGCCCTGCTTCAGTTACAAAGCAGCGCCCCTCATGAGAGACTTAAAGAGAACCAAAGGTAAATACCTGATGATTCTCCCGGGCCTGATCTTCGTTTTCGTTTTCAGTTACATGCCCATGTATGGTATCGTACTTGCTTTCAAAACCTACAAAGTAAAGAGCGGTATCCTCTTCTCCGCATGGTGCGGCATGGAAAACTTCACCCGTTTCTTCAGCCGTGACATCGCATGGGACGTAATCGGAAATACCTTATTCATTGGTGTAACCCAGCTGATCATCACTTTCCCGATTCCGATCATCCTGGCACTCCTTCTGAACGAGCTTCATCATAAGAAATTCAAAAAGACCGTTCAGTCCATTATTTACCTTCCGCACTTCGTGAGCTGGATCATCATGTACTCCCTGATGTTCTCCCTGTTCTCCATCACCGGCGGTGCGGTAAACAAACTCCTGATCTCCATGGGTCTGAATCCTGTCAACCTGATGTCCAATCCGGACAGCTTCTATGGAATGCTTTACGGAACCAGCATCTGGAAAGAGGCAGGTTGGGGAACCATCATCTACATAGCAGCTATCACCGGTGTAGACGCTGAGCTTTACGAGGCTGCAAGAATGGACGGAGCGAACCGTCTGCAGCAGTGCTTCTATATTACACTGCCCTGTATCGCCTTCTCCATCACCACCATGCTGATCCTGAATGTAGGTTCCGTCATGGGTGCGAACTTCGACCAGATCATGAACCTGCGTACTGACGCAACTGCAAGTACCGTTGCTCAGGTTATCGATACTTACGTTTATGACATGGGTGTATCGAAAGGACAGTATGACCTGTCCACAGCCATTGGTCTTTTCCAGCAGGCTGTAAACTGTGTTCTGCTGTTTGGCAGTAACTTTGTTGTAAAGAAGATGTCCGGCGAGGGATTCTTCTAAAAACAGGTTGAAAAAAACTGCTATTTTTCTGAAACAGCAGAATTGACTAGGAGGTAATTTACATGGCTGGAAAGCATAAAAATTCAAAAATCAGCGCCGCAGGATCCCACGGCGGAAATGCAATCAAGCAGTCAATGGGTTCCCGTATCTTTGATGTTTTCAACATCTGCCTGTTCATTTTACTGGCGATCGTTATCCTGTTCCCCTTCTGGAACATCATTGCGATCTCCCTGACAGGTAATGCGGAGTACATGGCAAGCTCCTTCATCCTTTTCCCGAAGAAGCCGACACTGGAGGCCTATAAGTACATCTTCTCCACAGCCCTGTTCATCCGTGCATTTGGTGTGACTTTCCTGATCACCATCACCGGAACCGCCCTTTCCGTTCTGGTAACTTCCATGCTGGCTTACGGTCTGAAAAAACCGAACCTTCACGGATACAAATTTTTCATGATTTATCTTCTGATTACGATGTTCTTCTCAGGCGGACTGATCCCCACCTACTATAACATCACCAAGACTCTGCACTTAAGCAACAACATCCTGGCTCTGATCCTGCCGGGTGCAGTAAACGTCTTCAACTTCGTAATCATGCGTTCCTTCTTCGTTCAGCTTCCGGACTCTCTGGAGGAGGCAGCAAGAATCGACGGAGCAAACGAGTACACGATCCTGTTCCGCATCATCTACCCGCTGTCCATTCCGATGCTGGCAACCATCGCTATGTTCGTAGCCGTTGGTCTGTGGAACAGCTGGTTCTCCGCACAGTTGTACATGCGTGATGAGAACTGGTATCCTCTGCAGCTGATCATTCGTAACTACATCGTACGAAATTCCAAACCGGCAGACATGCAGCTGATGGAAGGTCTTCGTGACGCAGCTGGTAACAGACTGTACCTGAACGAGACCGGTATCAAGATGGCCTGCGCCGTTGTATCCACCATTCCGATGCTTCTGATCTATCCGTTCATCCAGAAATACTTCGAGAGCGGTGTTACCATCGGTGCCGTAAAAGGCTGATGTGTGTTCTCTGTTGATTGTAAAGCTACGGCTTTTCAATAAAAAATTCATATCATAAGGAGGTTTTTTATGAAAAGAAGAAAGTTAGTTTTAGCAGCCATGATCGCGGCCATGGCAGTACCGTCCCTCAGCGCAATGGCTTATGATGGTGACATCCTTACCATCACAGCCGACAGTGATGGCGATCCCTTTAGCTGGGATACTTCCACTGACAAGCTGGCAGCTATGATCGAGGACAAGTTCGGAATCGACTTCCAGCAGAGCGAGACCAACTACTACAACAACGACTTCACCGTAACACAGCTGGCTGCTGTAGACGGAACTCTGCCGGATGTATTCTGTGCAGATATTCTGTACTACACCCAGGAGATCACTCAGTTCATCCCCGAGGAGCTGGTAGCAGAGATTCCGGAAGAGCTTCTGGACAAATATCCGCTGACCAAACAGCTTCTGGAGAATGACGCTGTATCTCAGGTTGTTAAGAGCATGTACGACGGTTACTACTTCCTGCCGAAGCCGGACTCTGCTGACCCGAACATCTACAAGGCAGAGAGAAAAGGTATCTTCATTCGTAAAGACTGGCTGGAGAATGTAGGCATGGAGATGCCGACCACCTGGGAAGATCTTTACAATGTAGCTCACGCTTTCACTTATGACGATCCGGATGGAAACGGTGTAAAAGATACCTACGGCCTGACTGGTGACGGTATGGGAACTCTCCGTTACTTCTTCTCCAGCACCGGCGTAAGCAACCGTTACTGGGGCAAAGATGAGGATGGAAACTGGTCCTACGGCGCTCTGGATGACAAGAACATCGAGCCGCTGGAGTGGCTGAGAAAAATGTACGAAGACGGCTCCATCGATCCGGACTTCGGTGCATCCACATGGGAGACTGGTCTTCAGAAATTCTCCTCCAACACCTTTGGTATGTGTGTAAGAAATGCTGACGCAGACTGGATCAATGGCGTAGCTGTTAAATACTACGGCGCTGCTAACCCGGACTGCAACCCGTTTGATCGTATCGACGTGATCCCGGCTCTGGCTGAGGCTGAGGGCGAGACCCCGCGTATGGATGGTTATGTATCCTGTATGGTAGCTACCATGTTCTCCGGCGAGATCGACGAGGAGAAGATGGATCGTTTCCTGGCATACTATGAGTACCTCCTGTCTGACGAAGGTAAAATGCTTCGTATGGGTCTGGAAGGCGAAGACTGGCAGAAGAACGATGACGGTACCATCTCTCTGATCCGTGACGAGAACGGTAACGCTTCTGTACTTGCAACCAAATATCCGTGTATCCCGGTTACCCATTGGCCCAGCTGGGGATTCGAAATGTCTGCAGATCCCGACATCGAGTTCTTTGATGAGTACGATGCTGAGACCAAAGCACTGAACAAAACTGCTTGCGATATCCGTAACCAGGATCCGGTATATCCGGAAGTTGGTCCTCTGCTGCTGGATGATACCACAGTAACCGACGCTCAGGCATTCAACATCAGCTCTGAGTACTGGACCATCATCACCGGAACTGAGCCGGTAGCTGATATGTTCGCTGATATGAAGGAAAGAGCTCTTTCCAGCGGATACGCTGATGCAACTGAGGTTGTACAGGAGAAAGCAGAGGAGCTTGGCTGGTAGTAGTTCGCCGAAAAGTTTTCTGTAAGTAAAATGTAAGCTTCAAAAGCCCTGCAGGAAAGCCTGCAGGGCTTTTTTTCTACACAAAACACTTTCTGTAAGTGGCAAATATTATAATTGGGAGGCATCTGTACTTATGAAACCGGAACTTCGTTTTGAGACAAAAAAAATGATGAGCTCTGATCTGGGACCTCAGGCCTGTGTTCCTGATCTGATCGGCGAGCACATCCTGCAGAATGACACGAAATTTGATCTGGGTGAGCATGATGAAATTTATGAAGGCTTTGGCCGCAAGAGAAGCGCTTATCCTTACCGGCAGTACAACAGCTATACGAGAGAGCTGAAAGAGAAGGATATTAAGATCGCAGTCCTGGAAAATGACTACCTGAAGGCAGTTTTCCTGCCGGAGTACGGCGGCCGTCTCTGGGAACTCTGGGACAAGACCACAGGAAAAAATCTCCTTTACACCAATGACGTTCTGCGTTTCAGTAACCTGGCTGTCCGCAATGCCTGGTTCAGCGGTGGCGTGGAGTGGAACATCGGTATCATCGGCCATCATGCCTTTACCACCCAGCCTATGTACACAGCGGAAACGGAGACAGAGGACGGTCTTCCGGTTCTCCGCTTCTATGAGTATGAGAGAATCCGCCAGGTGCCTTATCAGATCGATTTCTGGCTGGAGGAGGACGGCCGTTTCCTGAACTGCCGTATGCGGATCGTCAACGAGAGCAGTGAAGTGATTCCGATGTACTGGTGGAGCAATATGGCCGTTCCGGAGTATGAGAATGGAAGAGTGGTTGTTCCGGCAGAGCAGGCTTTTACCGGCAGAAAAGGCATGATCGTGAAGGTGGATATTCCCATGGTGGATGGCGTGGAAGTCACCGATTACAAGAAGATCCCGAATTCTGTGGACTATTTCTTCGCAATCCAGGAGGAAAAGCCGAAATTCATCGCAAACCTGGATCAGGACGGTTACGGTCTTCTTCAGATCTCCACGAAACGTCTCCAGGGCAGAAAGCTCTTCTCCTGGGGCAAACGTCCGGGCTCTGATCACTGGCAGGAGTTCCTGACAGATAAGGCCGGAAGATATGTGGAGATTCAGGCAGGCCTCGGAAAGACCCAGTACGGCTGCATACCGATGGCACCGCACACCTCCTGGGAGTGGCTGGAGCAGTACGGAGCCGTACAGGCAACCCCGGGCCATCTTGACAAGACCCATAAGGAGAGAGCCGACGAGCTGACTTCCTATGTTCTCGAGGCCGGTATTCCCGGCAAGCTGGAAGAAAAGCTGAAAGCGACGGCTTCCATGGCCAAAAAAGAGGCGAAGGTCGTCATCACAGGAAGCGGCTACGGTTCCATGAAAGATCACAGCCGTCTGGAGGGCCATCTGAAATACGAGACCACAGAGTCCCTGAAAAAATGGGAGAAATTCTTTGAGACGGGTCTTCTTCACGAGCCGGCTCCGGAAGAGATCCCGGATGAATTCCTGATCAATGAGGACAATCTCGATTTCCTTCTTGCTACGCTGGATAAGCAGAACAAGGACAACTGGTACGCGCATTATCAGGCAGGCGTCGGCTACTTCACGAGAGAAGACTATACCAGCGCTGAGAAAGAGCTGAAGACTTCCTGGTACTTAAGGAAGAGCGCCTGGGCTGCTCACGCTCTGGCTTCTGCAGCGGTGCTTTCCGGCCATGATACGGAGACCGTGCAGTGGATCGGCGAGGGCCTCAAACTGGAGCACAAGAACCTTTCCTATCTCAAGGACGCTCTGAAACTCCTTTCCTACTGCAAGGCCTGGGAGGAGATCATCCGCTGGTACGAGGCCTTCGACGAAGAAGAAAAGAAGGCAGGAAAACTGAGATATTATTATATTTCCGCCCTCTACCATACAGGCAAAGCGAAGGAGGCTCTGGAGCTTCTGGAGGAGAACGGAGGCCTTGAGATTCCGGATATCCGCGAAGGTGAGGATTCCATTGCCCAGCTGTATCTGGATATCCAGAAGACCCTCACCGGTAAGGACGTTCCGCTGCCCTTCAAGTACGATTTCCGGGCAGGCTTCTGATAAGTCAGAATATTTTCTTTTGTTGACAATACTTCCTCTGGGCATTACAATAAATGAGTGAGTAATTTACTCCAGAGGAGGTGTCTTCATGGCAAAATACAGCTTTATGCTGGGTGAATATACAGAAGATGACCAGGTATACCATTTCGGCTGCCGGGGAAAATGCTATTATATCACTTTAAAAGATAAGGAAGGCGTAGAACAGAGCGTCTACGAGTCCAGTAATATGTATGAAGCCTATGATAAATGGAAGAATCTGAAAGGGTCAAAGCAGCCCGCCAAGGCAAATACACGCCCGTCCCGGTCGCAGAACCGCCGGGAAGCGAAAAAAGACTGAAAAAAACGGAGGATCACGCGAGATCAAATCAGATCGCGGATCCTCCATTTTTTTATTCTTCCCAGCCTTCCATGAATTTGATGGTCACCTGGATATTTCTTACAATGTCGCCTTCTTTCAGCTCAAGATCGGATACTTCGGATACCGGGGGAAGATTTACCTCGTCCTCGGAAAGCTCCAGGTTGATCCAGTCAAGAGCTGCCTCGTTGGCATTTTCTACTGCCTCGTCCAGAGTCTCGCCCTTTGCCTCGCAGCAGGCCAGGTCCGGGAAATAACCCTCGTAGCCGCCCTTTTCACTTTTATGAAAAACCGCAGGGTATACAAATTTCATACTGTTCGCCTCCTGAATCATAATAATACAACAGTACTCAGTATACAATAGTCTTGCGGAATTTTCAACTGTTCAGCGCCTTCTCCATCCAGGGGATGCAGATTTCCGTCTTGTAATAATGATGCTCCGGCACCACGTTGGCATAGCGGAAATATTCCTCGTTCGTGATGCCTTCCGGGATGGGCTGGTAGTCCAGCTTCCGGTTGGCAGGATCCTGAAATTCCGGATAGTGGACGTACTGATAATTGTCGGGAGCTCCGGCAAGCGCGTAGGCCTTTCCGATGCGTTCCAGATCCTCCTGGACGCCGCCCTCGGAGAGAAGCATGGGTTTTGGAGCAAAGGCCGCGATGAGATCCGGGAAGGAGAACCATTTATGCATGGAGGGCACGATATGGATGTGGCCTCCGAACATGAACTCTTCCGGCGGGAAGCAGGAGATGATGCGCTGCTCGTTATCACTCATGAAATCGTTGTGGGAGACGGCCTTGACTCTGGGCTCCAGAAGGGCCAGAAACATCGAAGTTTCCGTTCCGAGAGAATGGGCGGCCAGTCCCATACGGTTCTCGTCTACATAATCCTGCTCGGCCAGCCAGTTGAACATGGCCCAGCGGCAGAAGACCGAGAGGCCTACATAGTTTCTGCCCTTGAAGATCATTTTCAGGGCGAACTGCTGACGGTCGTAGAGGCCTTCCTGTTCGCAGGTGCCCATGTTATCGCAGGCCAGAGCTACCATACCTTTACGGACGTAACGGAGGGCCATAGCGTTGGAAAAAGGATAGCTGATTCCGGAGACGGGCTCCCCGTAACCGAGATTCATGGATTCCTCCCCGCAGAGCATTTCTTTCGGCACATCCCAGCCGGGGAAACAGAGAACGCCGGGGGCTTTGTTTTTCGTGGAAACGGTGTCAGGCACCAGCAGAAGAAACGGTATCCAGAGCTCGGGTTCCGGGCTGATCTCGTATTTTTCCACGCGGTAGCCGTCCCTTTGTCTGGAAAAAAGAAAGCGGACCTCCGGTTTCTCATAAGCATCCTCGGGAAACTGCATGAGCTCGTAGGCTTTTTCCCGTACCTGCTCCTTCCAGGCGTCAAATTCTTCCTTTGTCCGGATTTTCTCGGGATCGAAGCGGAGCTTTCCCGGCTGATCCTTGTAGAGATGCTGGACAAAAAGGTCTGTGCGATATCTGTCGTTCATCATAAATCCCCCTGTTTTTCTGTCAGATTTTCAGCGGTCATCTGTTTTGCCGCATTGGATTTATCATATCATATATGGTAAAGTTCTACCACCATGAATAATTATTCGCCCACTGAGAAAGCTTCTCACTAAGGTTCTTGACAAAAACCAAGGAATCAAGTATTATGACGATAGTTAGTTAAACCTAATTTTAATTAGATTCTTCTAACTTACAGAGCAGAGAGACAGGAGGATTTTTCTCATGGCGTTTGAAAAATATCTGGTTGACTATTGTTCGCCCACACTGGCATCTGTAAAGACAGCCAACCTTTTCAACTGGTTTTATGAATCCAGTACCGAGTTATGGGAGCAGGTTTCCTACTGGAATCTTCTGATGAACCCCAAGGGCGTTTACCTTTATGTTTTAAAGGAGCATCCGAAAAAAGCGCTGATCTATGTCTGCCGCAAGAGCCGTCTGGCGGAGAATTTAAGCCGACCCGGCGTGGCTGCTTTTCTGGCAGGATACGGATACGGAGAGCTTGATGTAGATGCAGCCATTGAAAGACTGAAAAGCCGTTTTGACAAGGGAGAGGATTTTCCTCACGAGATCGGCGTCTTTCTCGACTATCCCCTGGGAGATGTGATTGGTTTTATTGAAAACAGCGGCCACAACTACAAGTGTTCCGGCTGCTGGAAGGTTTACTGTGACGAGTGTGAGTCACGCAGACTTTTCGCCATGTACCAGAAGTGCCGCGATATTTACACACGGCTCTACGAACAGGGCAGGAGTGTTTTTCAGCTCACTGTAGCTGCTTAACATATTAAAATTGAAGAAGAAAGAGGTATAGGATAATGAGCAAAGTAGCAGTAGTTTACTGGAGTGGAACGGGTAACACCGAGATGATGGCAAATGAGGTTGCAGAGGGAGCTAAAGCTGCTGGAGCTGAAGTTTCCGTATTCACACCGGATACCTTCTCCGCAGATAAAATGGATGAGTTTGACGCAGTAGCATTCGGCTGCCCGGCTATGGGAGCTGAGGAGCTTGAGGATACCGAGTTCGAGCCGATGTTCAATGACTGCCGTGCAAAACTTTCCGGCAAAAAGATCGCTCTTTTCGGTTCTTACGGCTGGGGAGACGGCGAGTGGATGCAGACCTGGGAAGGTTCCTGCAAAGACGACGGAGCAGAGCTGGCTTGTGACAGCGTAATCTGCACCGAGGAGCCGGACGACGACGCAAAGGCTGCCTGCCAGGCACTGGGCAAAGCCCTCGCATAAATATCAGAGCTTTTTAAGGGGACCGCTTTAAGCGGCCCTCTTTTTTATTTGCAATTTCTTCATTGACACTGACCTGGGATTCTTTTACAATAAAAGTAAGTATACGAAAGCAATTTCAGGAGGAAATGATTATGAGCTACCAGCTTTATACAGATGCAACCGCTGATTTTTGCCCGGAAATGGCGGCACCGTATGCGGAGATCAAAGTGATTCCCATGGAGCTGACAGTGGGAGAGGAGCCTCACACCTACGGCCCGGGAGGAGATCTCACGGTGAAAGATTTCTATGAAGCCCTCCGGGGAGGCAAGTTCGCCAGCACCTCCCAGATCAATCCTGTGGTCTATGAGGAAGCCTTCCGGAAAACTCTGGAGGAGGGAAAAGATATCCTTTATCTCTGCTTTTCATCGGGACTCTCCAGCACCTACCAGTCGGTACAGATCGCGGTAAAAGACCTGGAGGAGGAATTTCCGGAGAGGAAGATCGTCTGCATCGATACCCTCTGTGCTTCCGTAGGCGAGGGCTTTCTGGTGAGAGAGGCAGCCCGTCTTCAGAGCGAAGGTCTTTCCATGGAAGAACTGGCGGACTGGGTGATGGCCCACCGTCTGGATATCTGCCACTGGTTCACCGTGGATATGTTCGATCATCTGCGCCATGGAGGAAGAGTCTCCGCCGCGGCCGCAGCCATCGGAACCGTGCTTCAGATCAAACCCATGCTGCACGTTTCCAATGACGGAAAACTGGAGGTGGTGGAGAAGCCCCGCGGCCAGAAAAAAGCTATGGCCATGCAGCTGGATTACATGAAAAAAGGCTGGAATCCGGGAATCAGTCCGCTGGTTCTCATCGGCCATGGAGACTGTCCGGAGAAGGCAGAGCTTTTAAAATCCATGGTTCAGAAGGAATTTCCCAATGCGGAGATTTTTACCACCCCCATCGGGCCGATCATCGGTTCCCACACCGGTCCGGGCATGCTGGCATTGATTTACTGGGGAACCAATCGTTAAGGAGTTTAAAAAATGAATTGTGAACCTTTAAAAAAACACATCATCGATACGGTGAAAGAGTGGCAGATGAAAATCGGCTACCGCGCCGAGTCCATGAAGCTTTATTACCCTGCGGCTTCCTTGGCGGAGCTTCTGGAGCTTCCGGAGGATGCAGATAAGGATCAGCTGAATACGGCGCTTCTGATTTTTGCCAAAGAAGAGGAAAGTTCTCTGGGAGACCTTACTTTTTCAGAAAAGGACGGCCGCTGGAATCTGACGGTTCCACCGGAGGGCTGCACCTGGATCCATGAGAATTTCCAGGACCCACCTTTTCTTAAGGATTTCATCCAGACCATCACGACGCCGGGAAATACGCTTACCGAGGTGCGGGCCTGCTTCGACCGCCATGCCTTGCCGGAGCATCCGGTGCAGGAGGCGGATCATGTCCATGACGGTGTGGGCCGGGTATTTTTCTACGAGGGCGGAGCGCCGGACGAGTATGTTTACTGCGTGGAATCCGACGATTTCGGTCTGACCTATCACCGCTTTACCATGGAAGATTACAGAAAATTGCTGTAATGAATATATTTTATGATACCAGTGTCAAAAGGTCAAAAAGCTGTTCGTGCTTGCACGATAAGGCTTTTGAACTTGGGACACGCCAAATATGAGGTGCAGAACATCCAGTGGATGTTCGTTTTGCACCGACCGAAGCGGAGCGTAGACAGTAGCGATTTACGCAGTAAATCAGCGGATTTCGAATATTTTATGATTTTAGGAGGAAAACAAACCATGAGTGAAAGAACTCACGAGATGAACGTATTTTTGCAGGAGATCAAGGAGAAATTAAAGGACGAGCCGAAGCTCTACTCCCTGTTTGAGACCTGTTTTACCAATACCCTGGAGCGGACCATCCGCCGCTATGAGGATGGCACCAGCTTTGTTATCACCGGAGATATCCCGGCTATGTGGCTTCGGGATTCCGCGGCCCAGGTGCGCCCCTACCTCTATCTTGCAGCCAGAGATTCAGAGCTGGCAGATATGATCGAAGGCCTGGTAAAGAGACAGTTTTCCTGCATTCTGATCGATCCTTACGCCAACGCTTTCAATGAGAAGCCCGACGGTTCCTGCTGGGAAAAAGATTTCGAGGATCAGGATCCCGGCGTCTGGGAGAGAAAATACGAGATCGATTCTCTCTGCTACCCGATTCAACTGGCTTATTTCCTGTGGAAGCTCACAGGCCGTACGGCTCATTTTGACGAGACCTTCCGCAAGGGCGTGAATGCGATCCTGAAAGTTTTCCGCACCGAGCAGTACCATGAGGAGAAATCCTCTTATCACTTTACCCGTCATTCTCTCTACAGTGAGAGCTTGAGCCGTGGCGGAAAGGGCGCTCTGGTAAATGACGGCTGCGGCCTCATCTGGTCCGGCTTCCGTCCGAGCGATGATGCCTGCGATCTGGGTTATCTGATCCCCTCCAACATGTTTGCTTCCGTTGTTCTCGGTTATCTCTCTGAGATTGCCAGGGAAGTGCTTCATGATGAGGAGCTTGCCAAGGAGGCAGCTGCCTTCTCCAAAGAGGTTCATGACGCCATCGAGGCGAACGCTGTGGCTTCCCTTCAGGGCTTTGGCCGGGTTTACGCTTACGAGACCGATGGCTTTGGCCAGTGCCGTTTCATGGATGATGCCAATGTGCCGAGCCTTCTCGCCCAGACCTATCTTGGCTATGAGGGAGATCCGGAGGTGACAGCCAACACCCGTCGTTTCCTTTTAAGCGAGGCCAATCCTTATTATTATGAAGGAACCGCTGCATCCGGTATCGGAAGCCCGCATACGCCGACCTCCTACATCTGGCATATCGCTCTGGCCGTACAGGGAATGACAGAGACCTCCAAAGAGGAGAAATACCGAATCTTAAAGCTTATGGCAGCCACCGATGACAACAAGGGCATGATGCACGAGGGCTTCGACAAGAACGATCCTTCTCACTATACGAGAGAGTGGTTCTCCTGGGCAAACGCCATGTATGCGGAGATGGTTCTGAATTATCTCGGATACGGCCTTGACGTATAAAACCGGCGAAAACGAAAGGAGGAATCTGGATGGTACAGCCTGACGGAACCAGCCGGATTTCAAAAATTGATACTTATTTAAATGTAGCGGAAGCTTTTGCCTATCGGAGCACCTGCCTGAAACGTAAATACGGGGCAGTCATTGTAAAAGACGATGTGGTGGTCTCCACAGGCTACAATGGCTCCCCCAGAGGTTATACGAACTGCTGCGATATCGGCACCTGCCCCCGGATCGAACGGGATCTTCATCAGGGGCAGGGCTACGAGCTCTGCCGGGCCATCCATGCGGAGCAGAATGCGCTTTTGAACTGCTCCCGTGAACAGACTCTGGGGGCGGATCTTTATCTTGCGGGGGTGAATCCCGGCGATAATTCCATCCACCGGGCCAGGCCCTGCCCCTTATGCGCCCGGCTGATCATTCAGGCCGGCATCAAAAATGTCATCCTGCGTATCGGTCCCAACGCCGGCGATTACGAGATCGTTCCGGCCAAAGGATTAGTCTGGCACTTTTGACACCAGTTCAGAGCAGCAGCAAAATGAAGAGACAGACTATGCAAACTCGTTTGCAATAGGCTGGATTTTCATTTTGTGATGGGTGGAACGCCCAGTAAGCCTCAGACAGAAGCTGCGTTAGCAGCGATAGTGCGAAGCACGGGGTGATGAGTCCCAGTGGGACTCGGTTATCACCGACCGAAGCGGAGCGAAGAACTGTGGCCTGTTGTTTTGAACATATGCAAAGAATGGAGTATATATTCATGAGTCCTGCATTTGAAAAATTTAAAGCTTATCTTGATAAGCTGAATCACTACAGCCGGGTCATCAACCTGCTGAGCTGGGATATGTACACGACAACCCCAAAACTCGGTTTTGACGGGATGGCCGCTACGGACACTTATTTTTCCACGGAGTATTTCGCTCTCTATACTTCCGATGAATTTTATGAGCTGGTGAAGACTTTAAACGAGCCGGAAGAATACGAACAACTGACTCCCGGCTATCAGTTCACGGTTCGCAAATACAAAAAGAACCTGGAAAAAGACAGGAAGATTCCGAAAGACTTCTACGAGCGTTTTACTGCCGCCAGAAACGAGTCTCAGAGAGCCTGGACCGAGGCGAAAAACGCGGCTGATTTTTCCATTTTTGCTCCCCATCTGGAGAAGATGATCGAGTATACGAAGCAGCAGCTCGCTTACACCGATCCCGGAAAAGACGTCTACGATACTCTGCTGGGTCTTTACGAGGAGGGCATGGACAGCACCACCATCGACAAGGTCTTCGAGGAACTGAAGGAAGGTCTTCTTCCCCTGACCAGAAAAATCCTCAGTGCGCCCCAGCCGGACAGCAGTATTTTCAAAGGCTACTATGATCCGGATGCCCAGAAAAAAGTGGAGAAGCTCCTGCTTTCCTACATGGGCTTTTCCTTTGATGCCGGAGTAACTGCGGAGAGCGAGCATCCCTTCACCGACGGCTTTTCCCGGTATGATGTCCGTGTGACGAATCATTTTTACGAGGATAATCCCTTCTCCTCCATGTTTTCTGCGATCCACGAGGGTGGCCATGCCATTTTCGAGCAGAATGTGGACCCGGCCCTCACGGGTACGGCGGCGGACGACTGCTGCTACATGGGCGTTCATGAGAGTCAGTCCCGCTTCTACGAAAATATCCTGGGAAGAAACCGGAATTTCTGGATTCCCATTTACAACAAGGTCCAGGAGCTTCTTCCGGAGCTGAAACGCTTCTCCCTGGATGAATTTATTCGGGAGTGTAACCACATTCAGGCAAGCTTTATCCGTACCGAAGCGGATGAAGTGACTTACTGTATGCACATTCTGATCCGCTACGAGATCGAGCAGGCCATTTTCCGGGATCATGTGCCGGCCTCTGAGCTGCCAGCTCTCTGGAATCAGAAATACCAGGAATATCTTGGCATCACTCCGGCCAACGACGCCGAGGGCATTCTTCAGGATATGCACTGGTCTGACGGCTCCTTTGGCTATTTCCCGACTTACCTTCTGGGAAGCATTTACGACGGCATGTTCCTCGAGGCCCTGGAAAAAGATCTGGGAAGCGTGGATGACATCCTGGCTGCCGGGGAGATCAGGAAAATCACCAGATGGCTCAATGAGAACATCCACTGGTATGGTTCCTTACGCCTCCCGAAGGAGGTTATTGAGAAGGTGTGTCAGAAAGAACTCTCAGCCAAGCCCCTTCTCAACTATTTTGAGGATAAATACAGTAAGATTTATCAGTTATGACTTTTCGGGTTGAAAAAAAGTCTGAAATAGCATAGAATAAGGGCATGAAAAAAAGGAGGAGCCATAGAGATGGACAAAAAAGAATTTGCTCTGAAGCAGCACGAAGAGTGGCAGGGTAAACTGGAAATTGCCTGCCGCGCAAAAGTAAAAACTCCCGAGGATCTGGCTGTTGCCTATACTCCGGGCGTTGCAGAACCCTGCCTGAAGATTTCCGAGGATACGGATCTCTCCTATAAATATACCCGCCGTGGAAACATGGTAGCTGTTGTTACTGACGGAACCGCTGTTCTTGGTCTTGGTGATATCGGACCGGAAGCGGGTATGCCGGTTATGGAAGGAAAATGTGTTCTCTTCAAAGAGTTCGGCGGTGTTGATGCATTTCCTTTATGCATACGCAGCAAAAACGTGGATGATATCGTAAACACCGTAGCCCTTCTGGCCGGAAGCTTTGGCGGAGTAAACCTGGAAGATATTTCCGCTCCCCGCTGCTTTGAGATCGAGCGCAAACTGAAAGAGCGCTGCGATATCCCCATTTTCCACGATGATCAGCACGGAACCGCTGTCGTTACCGCAGCAGCTATGCTGAACGCTCTGAAATTCACCGGAAGAAAGCTTTCCGATGTGAAGGTTGTCACCAGCGGAGCAGGTGCAGCAGGTATCGCAATCATCAAACTTCTGGTAAAACTTGGTCTTAAGACTGTTATCATGTGTGACCGCCACGGCGCAATCTACGAAGGCCGCGACAATCTGAACCCGGAGAAGGAGGAGATGGCTAAGATCTCCAACCGTGGTTTCGAGAAAGGCAGCCTGGCAGATGTAATCAAGGGCGCTGACGTATTCATCGGCGTTTCAGCTCCGGGCACTGTCACCGAGGAGATGGTGAAAACCATGGCTCCGAACCCGATTCTCTTCCCCATGGCAAACCCCGTTCCGGAGATCATGCCGGATCTGGCAAAAGAGGCTGGCGCAGCTGTTGTTGGTACCGGCCGCAGCGATTTCCCGAACCAGATCAACAATGTTCTGGCTTTCCCGGGTATTTTCCGCGGAGCTCTGGATGTACGCGCATCTGATATCAATGACGAGATGAAAGTGGCTGCTGCCTACGCCATCGCAGATCTGATCCCGGATAACGAGATCACCGCTGACTACATCATCCCGAATCCCTTCGATGAGAGAGTCGCAAAAGCTGTGGCAAAAGCAGTAGCTGAGGCTGCAAGAAAGACCGGAGTCGCAAGAATCTAAGTCTTTCCACAATAAGAAGAACAGGACCGGCAGTTTGGTGAAAACAGACTGCCGGTTTTTTGAGAAAAAGAGGATAGACACCATATGGCGGAACAAGCTACAAGAACGAATAAAACTTCCAAAATTAAGGCATTATTGTTTTTTCTGGCCCTTGCAGGAATTGATGCAGGGATGCTTTTGTTTGCCGGGAGTTCAAAAGTTGGATTTTTTACGGAAATAGGTCTGAAGAAAGGGCTCTTTTTACTGGGAGCAAATGTTGTAATTGTTGTATTAATTGTTTTTCAGAATAAAATACGGGAAAAAGTCTGTAATACACGGTGGATAAAAGTCTGTAATATGGCAGTGCTTTTTGTAACTCCGGTAATCATTTTGCTGTTGGTTCAGATGATCATCAACGCCGGAGTATATGAGATGCAGACCGAGTATTTTTCCAAAAATATAATTTTCTATTATATCCTTTATGTAATATTTTTGATGATTTTTCGGAAAGTTTCTGTTTCTGCTTCTCTTTATACTATATTCCTGACGGTATTAGCGCTGGTAGATTATTTTGTTACGGTATTTCGCGGCAATGCCTTATATTCACAGTTTACAGAAAAATACGAAAAAAGGCTATTTGTATGTTCCGGTATTCGGAGGCGGGACGTCAGATACGGAATATGAGGTTCTGACTGGAAACTCGAAGCAGTTTCTTCCGAATGGCGGAATTGCTTACCAGCTGTATTGCGGTGAAAATGAATACGGCCTTGCCAATACGATGGAGCAGGAAGGGTACGCTTCCACAGCGATGCATCCCGGCAAGGCGACGGCCTGGAATCGGTCAGGCGTTTATTCATGGATGAACTTTGAACAATTTATCAATTTGAAAAACTGGGGAAGAAGACCGAAATATTACAGATATTATGCAAGCGATTCTTCTGCATATAGGAAAATACGAGATCTGTACAGAAGTAAAGAAACGGAAAACCAGTTTATCTTTTGCGTGACGATCCAGAATCATGGCGGTTATAGTAATTCTTCCGGAACTGAAAATTTTACCCCGGACGTAACCTTATCCTATGAGAATGACTATCCGGATGCGGAGACTTATTTATCACTCGCAAAAGAATCAGATGCCGCATTTATACAATTACTGAGTTTCTTTAAATATGTTGATGAGCCAACTATGATTGTTATGTTCGGAGACCATTGGCCAAGTTTAGACTGGGGATTTTTCAGCGAATTAGTGGGACAGGATTTTGGAACGCTGGATTTATTTCAGGTACAGGAAACCTATAAAACACCGTACATTATCTGGACCAATTATCCTTCAGAATCCACACAGGAAAACATGAGTACCAACTATCTGGGCAGTTATATTCTTGAGCAGGCGGGCCTTGAAATGACGGTTTATAATAAGTTCCTTTTGCAGCTTAAGGAAAAATTACCGATTATCGGAATCGGCGCAGTGTGTGATTCCGAGGGCAACTGGTATTCTATGGATTCACTGCCAGAAGAATATGCAGAACTGATTGAAGAATATAAAGTATTGCAGTATAACAATGTGGTTGACCGAAAACATCGGGTGGATAGTATCTTTGAACTGGAAAGCTGATTGATATGAACGGGAGTGAAATAAAAGTGGATATACAACAGGAACTTTTTGCCCTGCAGGACCTTTCCTACCGGGATTTTCATGCGAAGCTGATGCCTACGGTGGACAAGGCAAGGGTCATTGGTGTACGGACACCGAAACTTCGGGCCTTTGCAAAAGAGTTTGGAAAAACCGAAGAAGCGAAGGAATTTTTAAAAGTACTTCCCCATCAGTATTATGAGGAAAATAACCTCCACGGACTTCTGATTGAGCAGATTAAAGATTATCCGACGCTGATCAGAGAGCTGAACCGTTTTCTGCCCTGTATCGACAACTGGGCTACCTGCGATCTTCTGACGGTTCGGGTGGTAAAGAAGCATCTTGATACTTTTACAGAAGAGGTCGAGCGCTGGCTGGCCTCGGATCACACCTATACGATCCGTTTTGGCATCGGGATGCTGATGCGCTACTACCTGGAGGAACATTTTTCACTGGAATATCCGGAAAAAGTGGCAAAAATCCGTTCGGAGGAATACTATGTGAACATGATGCGGGCCTGGTATTTTGCCACGGCTCTGGCGAAGCAGTATGAAGCGATTTTTCCTTTTCTGGAGGAGAAGAGGCTGGATGCCTGGACGCATAACAAAACGATCCAGAAGGCCATTGAGAGCTACCGGATCACTCAGGAGCAGAAAGTATATTTAAGGACACTGAGAATAAAGTAAAACTTACCTTATAAACGAAAGAGAGGTAAAATGATGCAGAATTATTCAGGAGAAAAGGATCTTCAGTATCATCTCCAGATCCGACCGGGGGATGTGGGCCGCTATGTGATCCTGCCAGGGGATCCCAAGAGATGTGCGAAGATCGCAAAGCATTTTGACGATGCGAAACTCATTGCGGACAGCAGAGAATTTGTCACCTACACGGGTTATCTGGACGGAGAAAAGGTCAGCGTGACTTCAACGGGCATTGGCGGTCCTTCCGCCTCAATTGCGATGGAAGAGCTGGTGCTCTGTGGAGCGGATACCTTTATTCGTGTGGGCACCTGCGGCGGCATCGAGCTGGATGTAAAGGGCGGCGACATTGTGGTAGCCACCGGCGCTGTCCGGATGGAGGGCACCAGCCGGGAATATGCCCCCATCGAATATCCGGCTGTCGCAGATTTTGATGTGGCAAACGCCCTGGTAGCTGCCTGTAAGGAGCTGGGACATACCTACCACACTGGTGTGGTTCAGTGCAAGGATGCTTTTTATGGCCAGCATGAGCCTCAGAGAATGCCGGTGAGCTATGAGTTGTTGAATAAATGGGAAGCCTGGAAACGGATGGGCTGTAAGGCTTCCGAGATGGAATCCGCGGCGCTGTTTATTGTGGCCCAGCATTTAAGAGTCCGCTGTGGTTCCACCTTCCTGGTTATGGGAAATCAGGAACGGAACGCTCTCGGCATGGATAATCCCATTGTCCACGACACGGAAGCGGCCATCACCGTGGGCGTGGAGGCCATCCGGAAACTTATTAAGGAAGATCGCGAAAGGAAGGCAAAATGAAAAAATATCAGCGTATTTTTACAATCGTTCTGGATTCTCTTGGCGTGGGTGCCATGCCGGATGCCGCAGAGTACGGAGACGCAGGCTGTGACACCTTAGGGCATATCGCAGCGCGGACAGAGAATTTCAAGATTCCGAACCTTCAGAAGCTGGGTATGGCAAATCTTCATCAGCTTCAGGGTGTAGCGCCAGTGGAAGCGCCCCTGGCCCGCTATGGAAAACTGAGAGAAGCCAGCCGCGGAAAAGATACCATGACCGGCCACTGGGAGATGATGGGACTGCATATCACGACCCCGTTTAAGACCTTTACGGAGCACGGTTTCCCACCCGAACTCATTGAGGAGCTGGAGAAGCGTACAGGCCATAAAGTGATCGGCAACAAGAGCGCCAGCGGAACCGAGATTCTGGATGAGCTGGGAGAAGAAGAGATCGCGACGGGGCATATGATCGTTTACACCTCTGCCGATTCCGTACTCCAGATCTGCGGAAACGAGGAGACCTTCGGCCTGGATGAGCTCTATCGCTGTTGTGAGATTGCCAGAGAGCTGACGATGAAGGACGAGTGGAAGGTCGGCCGTGTCATCGCAAGACCCTATGTGGGCAGGAAAAAAGGAGAGTTCAAGCGCACCAGCAACCGTCACGACTATGCGCTGAAGCCCTTCGGAAGAACAGCTCTCAACGTGTTGAAGGATGCGGGGCTGGATGTGATCTCTGTAGGAAAAATCTATGATATTTTCGACGGGGAAGGACTGACCGAGTCCAACAAGTCCAAGAGTTCCGTTCACGGCATGGAGCAGACCATCGAGATCGCGAAGAGAGATTTCCAGGGCCTCTGCTTTGTGAATCTGGTGGATTTTGACGCCCTCTGGGGACACCGGAGAAACGTGGCGGGCTATGCGGCAGAGCTGGAGCGGTTTGATGTGAAATTAGGCGAGCTTCTGAAAGAACTGAAAGGAGATGATCTTCTGATTCTGACTGCGGATCATGGAAACGACCCCACCCATACGGGAACCGACCACACCAGAGAAAAAGTGCCCTTCCTGGCTTATTCCCCCTCCATGAAAAACGGGGCGCAGCTGGAAGAGACCGACACCTTTGCCATTATCGGAGCGACGATCACGGATAACTTCGGCCTGAAAATGCCCGAAGGAACGATCGGCACTTCCATCTTAGAAAAACTTACCGACTGAAAAAGGAGAAAAGAATGAATACAAGTGATGTTTTAAAAATCGTAGACCACACCCTGCTGACTCAGACTGCCACCTGGGCAGAGATCAAAGAGATTCTGGATGACGCCATGAAATTTGGCACCGCTTCCGCCTGTATTCCGGCAGCCTATGTAAAACAGGCCGCGGAGTATGTAGACGGAAAACTTCCGATCTGCACCGTTATCGGTTTCCCCAACGGCTACAGCACCACGGCAACAAAAGTTTTTGAGACAAAGGACGCCATTGCAAACGGAGCCAGAGAGATTGATATGGTCATCAACATCGGTTTCTTAAAGGACGGCAGATATGATGAGGTGGAAAATGAAATCTGCCAGATCCATGAAGCCTGCAATGGAAAGATCCTGAAAGTCATTATCGAGACCTGTCTTCTTACCGAGGAAGAGAAAATTAAA
This sequence comes from Fusicatenibacter faecihominis, assembly GCF_020686945.1. Taxonomy (NCBI): domain Bacteria; kingdom Bacillati; phylum Bacillota; class Clostridia; order Lachnospirales; family Lachnospiraceae; genus Fusicatenibacter; species Fusicatenibacter faecihominis. The sequence continues at coordinate 32,173 of NZ_JAJEPR010000019.1, forward strand.
ATGTGCGAGATCGTCACCAAGTCCGGAGCCGAATTTATCAAGACTTCCACCGGTTTCTCCAAAGCCGGAGCAACCTTCGAGGATGTGAAGCTCATGAAAGAGCATGTGGGAGAAGGCGTGAAGGTAAAAGCAGCCGGCGGCATCTCTTCTTTTGCTGACGCAGAAGAGTTCATGCGCCTTGGCGCAGACCGCCTGGGAACCAGCCGTCTCGTGAAGATTATGAAGCAGACAGATAACGGGGCTGGATATTGATAACAGCAGAAAGGCAGATCAAAGATTTCGTATAGAACTTTGATCTAAAAATCGGGAAGAAGTCTGGCAGAACCAGATTTTCTTCCCGATTTTTTTAAACCAGCTGTTCCGCGCCTGTGGTGCTCCCACAGCTGTCGACTGCATTTGTAATCCTACTTACTCATACGGTCTAGTGTACTGTCTCATTGACTTTCAGTTAAATAACGCAGAATGTTTTTTCATCGACAAGGCGACTGAACGAGGCGATGCGGTGGCATCGTTGAGTGAAGTCAACGCAGTTCGATGGGAAAACAGGCAAGTTATTTAGCGAAATGTCAATGATACAGCACACTAGTCTGTCCGATATCCATGAATTCGCTCATGCAGGCATGGCTCATTCATGGCTACCGTCCGGGACTTTCATAGTAAATTACTCCGCCCAAGTTCCGTTAACGAAGATATCCGTCTCGCTTCCATCCTCGCGGATTCCCACAATATGGAGGTCGTCAGAACCGATCATGAAATCCATATGAATGATGGAATCGTTAATTCCTTTCGCGTAGATTTCCTCATCGGTCATATCCATGAAACCTTCGATCACTTCAGAGAAACCTCGGCCGGCAGCAACGTGGCAGCAGGCATTCTCATCAAAAAGGGTGTTGAAGAACATGAGACCGGACTGGTTGATGGGGGATTCCTTGGGAACCAGTGCAACCTCGCCCAGCATGGAAGCACCCTCGTCCATGGAGAACATTTTCTTCAGGACTTCTTCTCCTTCTTCTGCGTGACAGTCCACGACTCTTCCGTCTTTGAAATCAACGGTAAAGTTGTTGATAACCTGACCGGAACGGCTTAACGGCTTGGTGGAAACCAGACGGCCCTCACATTTGCCTCTCATAGGGCTGGTGAAAACCTCCTCAGTGGGCATATTCGGAACGAAGAAAGCGCTGTTTACATGGTTGATGTCACCTGCGCTGCCCCATTTGGCGCCCGGAATCAGCTCTACGGTAAAGTCTGTACCGTTGCTGCTGGTGTAATGAAGAGATTTGAAGTTCTGCTCGGTGAGCCAGTTGGCCTTCTGGGTCATGCGGTCGTTGTGTGCCTGCCAGATCTTCTCGGCATCCTCGCCGTCTTTTAAGTAAACGCAGTCAAAAATCGCATCCCACAGCTTCTCAACAGCTATTTCCTCAGTCTCGTTCGGGAAGATTTTTTTCGCCCACTTCGGGGAAGCTGCAGCGACGATGAGCCACTGGTGTTTGCCGTCAATCTGATCGCGGTATTTTTTGAGAACTTTCTGACGCATCTGGCTGACGGTGGAGATGAGATCCGGGGAAATACCAGCCAGCTCATCCGGATCAGAGGAATCAATAAAGATACGAACCGGAAGCTGCTCTACCATCTGTTTTGTGCGTTCTTCCTCCCAGACGGGAACCTCGCCGAGAACTTCAGCGGAAGCGTACTGGTAATCCAGTTTGTTGATCTCTCCACAGGACCAGAAAAGCTCTACGCGGCTTGCGCCTGCTTTATAGCACTCCTCAGTTACCATTTTTGCAAGGGGAACCTGATCTACGCCAACCTGCAGACGGACAACCTGTCCTTTCTGCACATTCGCACCGATTTTTACGATCAGTTTCGCGTATTCTCTTAATTTAATTTCATTCATAATACCAATCTCCAGTCATTTGTAATTTGTCCGTTGACAGCAGACAGTATGAGTATACTCGTTTTTTTTCGGGGGTGCAAGGTTTTCAGACCAGTTTATACAGCACTTTTTTCATCTGTCCGCAACATCACCTTCGCCTCAAATTTCCCATCCTCATAAGTAAAGCTGCTTCCTCCGCCATTCTTCTCCGCGATATGCCGTACAGACTGGATGCCGATGCCGTTCCCGGGGCGTTTGGAGGACTGGAAAACGGCGTTTTTCTGCTCGATGTTTCCGTCGAAGGCGTTCGTAACCTGAATGAGAAGAAGCCGGGTATGGTGAAGGCAGATCATTACGTCGATTTTCCGCCGGGCAACATTCGTCTTCTGGCTGGCTTCCAGAGCATTTTCCAGAAGGTTGGAGAGGACGAGGCAAAGATCGATCTCGTCGATGGCAAGCCGGGGCGGCAGATCGATTTTGGCCTGGAAGGGAATATTTTCCCGCTTTGTCAGGGCGGAATAGTAGCCGAGTACACTGTCCACTGCCTGATTTTCACAGAAATGAAGATCCGAGTTGGGAATTTTGCTGGCTGCGTGGGAAAGGTATTCCTTGATCTTTTCCAGATCGCCGTTTTCTGCCAGGACAGACAGCTGAAGAAAATGGTGGCGGATATCGTGCCGTGCCTGACGGGCTTCCTCAATGGCGGCGCGGAGGTTATCGTAACGGGCCTGCTGGAGAGAAAGAAAGTGATTTTCCTGCTGAAGCCTTGCGTTTCGGTTTAGGCTGTCTGCCATGAGAAGAAACATGGCATAAAAAAGTACCAGAATTGCCAGAAGTACAAGACTGATGACGATATATCCATGTAGGATCCGGCCGGTATACAGTGTGTTGCGGTATCTGGGAACCATGAAAAGATTGAGTCCGATAAAGGTCAGCGGCAGAATCCAGAAGATATACCAAGTCCGGGCAAAATTTTCATCGTCGATCATATTTTTTGCCGCATGGGAGGCAGGATACCAGGTAGCCAGAGCGAAGCTTAAACAGATTGCGTTGTAAAAGAGGCCGGATTTGGTCTGAAACCACAGTTCGTTTTCTGTCAGATTGAGGTTGGCAGTTGTAATGGCATTTACCGCCCGGGAAAGGCTGTTGAGGCAGGCAAAAACCGCGCAGACAGCCAGAAAAATACTGCCGGACTTCCAGATGGAGATCCGAAGCGTCTTGTGATAGAGAAACAGGAGCAGTGGCAGTAGAAGAAAAAGAACGGGTAGCGTTGAAATTTGAAAGAAACAGGACAGAAAACCGCCCGAAATACAGAGCCCCAGAAGCAGGGGAAAAAGCCAGGCTGTCAGTTTCAGAGGTTTCTGCCGCAGATAACTGCTTACCGGAAGATAAGCGAGGAACATTCCCGGAAGGATCACGGTGAGTTCCAGAAATGGGCGCAGAAACTGGTTCATGGCTGTGTCCCCCTTTGGAAAAGATAATCCATAAAAGTCTGCCGGGCATCTTTGATGAGCTTCCGGCTGACAGGAATCCGGGTTTCATCGTTCAGAAGGAATTCCTTTCCGTCAAAATCAACGGCGTGTTCCAGATTGATGACAATGCCGCGGTTGCAGAGATAGAAACGGGGATCCACTTTTAAAAGCGAAGTAAAGGCTTCAAAGGACTGACGCGTGAGCACTTCCTTTTTCCGGGTGGTGTGAATATGGATCATATGGGAAAAATGCTCTGCAAATACGATTTTCTGGAAAGGAATCTGGACGTTACTCCCGTTCACTTTGACATCGAGATATTTTCCCGAAGATGGAATCCGGGAGAGGATCTCGTCAGTCAGCCCGGAAAGCTCTTTCTCCTCATAGGGCTTCACGAGGTAATGCATGGCTCGGACCCGGAAACCTTCCAGCGCATGATCAGTAGAGGTGGTGGTAAAGACAAGGAGGCAGTCGGAATCGAAGCTTCGAAGCTCTTTTGCCGTTTCGATTCCGTTTGCTCCCGTCATGTAAATATCCAAAAATACGACCGTAAAAGGCCGTTCTTTTGCTCCTGCAAGAAAGCTTTCTCCATTTTCATATTCAAATAAATCTGCGTGAACGCCGCGCCGGGCAAACTGTTCCGTCAGCCTGCTGCACAAAAGCTTCCGTTCACTGGCGATATCATCGACAACTGCAATTCTCATAGTTATTCTTCCTTTATTTAAATCTGGAAACAGTATAGCACAGAATCATAAAAACGGCTATCTCTCGTTACAATTCGTGCTGTTTTTTGACAGTTCGTGACAGATGGATTGAAAAAAATTCCAGCTTTTTTATAATAAAAGCAATAAAACAGGAAGGAGAACGACCATGAAAAAAAGAACGATGATTCTTGCGATGATCGCATTGATGTTTACAACTGGAACTGGAAAAGTACAGGCAGCAGAGGAGACTTCCGGCCTGACAATAAAACCGCTTACAGAAAAATCGGTGGATGCAAATCCTTATATGGTAAAAAATGACGCCAATATCCATCACGACTGCTACAACACAGATACAACGGATGAAGTGCTGCCGCTGGCTATTTACCCGGAGATTCATGTTTCCTATGAAAAAGTGAATGCCAACGCTTCTCCGGCGATCTTTTTTGACTCCTACGGCCATGCGGTGGTGCCGTTCTTAGGAGGCCTCGCGATCCGTGACATCAATGCGGATGAGACGACAACTATCGGCTATTTTTCGCCCAAGCAGCAGGACGGAGGCGGCTATATGATTCAGAGCTCGTATTCCTTTGTGGATGAGAGCAACCGGCTGGTATGCCCGACGAGCAACAACCATGTGCTTATGCTGAAAACGATGGATGAAGAGGAAAATGTGCTTCCGGAGTTTGAAAAAGTGCTGGACATTGATATCAAAGCCGTAGCGGAGGCAGCTCTCGGAAAGACTTTGGATCAGAATTTACTCTCGGTTGTCTTTGATTATGACGGAAATCTCTGGTTTGCCACCGGCGGCTTCCGCATTTATCCGGACCGGCAGCAGCAGGGAACCTTGGGATATATTTCCCGGACAGCCATCAATGCCATTTTAAATGGAGAAGAGACCGATCTATCAGAGGCAGTATTCGTATATGAGCTGACTCCCGGGGAAGGCGCAGAAAATGGAATTGCGGCCTCCAAAGACGGAGCTGTGATCCTGACCAACCAGAACTGTTATCTGATGCAGGCGGATAACGGGGTAAAAAAGGTCTGGGAGACGCCTTATGAGAGCGTCGGAGCAAAAGACAGTGCAGAAGGTGATGCGACTACCGGCGGCGGACTGGCCTGGGGCAGCGGCTGTTCTCCTTCTCTGACCAAAGATCTGGTGATGTTTACCGATAATCAGAATCCGGTAAATCTTCTTGCGCTGGATATGAAGACGGGGGAAGTGGTAGCCAGCCTTCCCGTGATCGATGAACTTCCGGAGGGAACACAGGTTTCTGTGGAAAATTCTGCCATCGTATACGATGACGGAGCGGGAACCGTGAGCACCATCGTCTGCAACTGGTTTGGAGCGGGCAGTGCCAAACTTGCGGAGGCAGACAACGATTCTTCCGTACAGAGCTATGAAAATATTTACGATGTGAACTGGCTGAGACAGGGAAACAAAATGATTATGCCGGGTGTGGAGCGCGTCGATACGGTAAAAACAGAGGATGGCTATGAGATGAAGAGCATCTGGTGCAGAAGTGATCTGGCGGACACTTCCATCTTGAAGCTTTCTACGGCAACAGGTTATGTTTACGGCTATGTTCAGGATCTGGAAACCGGTATGTGGCAGTATATCATCCTGGATTTTGAGACCGGCGAGACGGTATTTACCATGGATGTCGCCAATAAGCCCGGCTATAACAATATGGCGATCGGTATGTATGCGGGAAACAGCGGAAACGCCCTTTATTGTCCGACGGGGTATCTGGAGCTCTTAAGACTTCAGGATCGTTTCGTTTATCTGCCGGAAATGCCATACCGTGAAGTGGATCTCGATCAGGCCATGCGGAATGTGCTGAGCCAGGAAACGTTTGAAGCGGACGGCGGAGAAGGAACGGTTGCCAGCTGGCTGAATACGGTGACGGTGGAAAATGTCCATCCGAATACGACAGTGGCTCTTCGGATGAAGGGACTTTCCGGAAGCGAGGATGCAATGAAACTCTATGCATATAATACAGAGGGTACATTAGCGGAAGTTCCGGCTGATCTGTGGCACATTCAGACAGAGAGCGGAGAGACTCCGGAGACCCTTTCCGAGGATGTGCTCTATGAAGTACATGTTACCGTAGAGGATGGCGGCGCCTTCGATCTCAGCGAAACGGAAAAAGAGATCAAGGTATCAGCTGTTCTCGGAAATTAAAGTAAAAACCACACGAAACCCCAGCCCTGCCGCTACATATATTATTATGGAAGGATTTATTAAAGAAAGCGGGGGTATGACGGTGAAGGCGATGGACACATACAATGCTCTTATGGGCGGTGTCGTGGCTGTTCTGACCTACGTTTTTGGGAAACATTGGATGCTTTTCGCGTTGTTTCTGGCCTTTAATGTGGCGGACTGGGTGACCGGGTGGATGAAGAGCCGTATCGCCCACAAGGAAAATTCGGAAGCCGGCTGGAAAGGTGTTCTGAAAAAACTGGGGTACTGGCTGATGATTGCGGTAGCTTTCGGCGCAGGAGCCGTATTTATCGAGATCGGAAAAACGATTCATGTGGACCTGGGGATGACCACGCTGCTGGGCTGGTTTGTGCTGGCATCCCTTCTGGTAAATGAAATCCGCTCGATCTGCGAGAACTTCGTGGAAGCGGGCTTTCAGGTGCCGGAGATTCTGGTAAAAGGATTGGAAGTAGCAAGAAAAAAGGTAAATAAGACCAGCGATACAGAGGACGAGTGATCGTCCTCTTTCAATTTATATAAGAAAGGATTGTTCAGAATGGGAAATTTGACTGTCAAAAAGAATTATCTCACAAATAATCGCTGCTACCAGCGGGGAGAAACCTGCGAGAAAATCGGTATCCAGATCCACACGATCGGCACCGGACAGGGGACGGCCGCAAGTGTGGCGGCTTACTGGAATCAGCCTGCGGTATCGGCCTGCGTTCACTATGTCTGCGACGCGGATGTTCCCGGATATGTGCTGCAGCTTCTGCCGGAAACGTACCGCTCCTGGGCGGACGCCGCCTGGGGAAACAATAACCTGATTTCCATTGAGATCTGCGAGTCGGACCATATTTCGTATACCGGAGGCGCCAACTATATCATTAAAAATGAAGCCGGATTCAAAGCAGATATTCTGCGCGGCTATCACACAACGGTTCAGCTCTGTGCAAAAATCTGCAAAGAACGAGGCTGGAATCCACTGACGAAACTTGGTAACGGAATGCCTCTGATTTCCTCTCACAATGAAGGCCGCCTGGCAGGCCTCTCCTCCGGCCATGTGGACCCGGACCATGTCTGGTCCCGTCTCGGTCTGACGATGGATGGTTTCCGAAAAGATGTAAAAGCAGCGATGCTTCCGGAAAGCCGCCCGACCTTTAAACAGGGAAAAAGGTACCGCATGACCACAACGATGGCCCTTCGAACGGAACCCAAAGCCTCCGCTCCGCTGGTCCAATACGACACGATTCCGGAAGAGAAGCGGCGTTACTTCTGACGTGGCTCTTCCGGCGAAGCCCTGATCCAAAAAGGCACGGTCGATAAATGCCTTGGCGAACAGGCAATCAGCAGCAGAGGTGTTTATATGAAAATCACCCGCGGCTGGATTCTGGCCCGGTATCGCGGGAAAAACAGAGTGAAAAAAGTTTAGGAAAAGTTTAACCCTCCCCTATAGATTTCTTCCCTCCCATATACTACAATAAAAATACCCCGGCAATCGGCCGGCGGACAGTGAGGAGGGAGCTTATGAAAAAGCACACGGTTCGGAAACGGATTTTTATTTCACATGCCATGATGATCCTGGTGACGATATTTTTTATGTTTTTGGTAAATCTTGGGATTGTGAAGATATATTGGGAGAGAATGGAACAGGAGTGGCAGTTTTCCATGGAAACTATGGCAGATACCGCCAGTGTGGAGGAGCTTTTGAAGGAATGGACTCTTCATCAGAGGTCTTTCTATATGCTTCTGGCGGCGGATGTTCTGATCTGCATCGGCGTGCTGATTCTGGTCAGTCTGTTTTTCTCCAGAGAGCTGGTCAGCTATATTATGAAACCGATGGAAGCGCTGGAAAAAGGCGTGCGGCGGATTCAGGATAACGTGCTGACGGAGGAGATTGTCTATGAGGGGGATGCGGAATTTGAGGAGATCTGTGATACCTTCAATGAGATGCAGGCTCATATTCTGGCGGAGCAGGAGAAGAACCGGAAATATGAAAAAGCCCGGACGGAGATGGTGGCCGGGCTTTCCCACGATCTTAGAACGCCCCTTACGGCGGTGCGCGGAACCGTGAAAGCTCTGATGGACGGCATCGTAAAGGTGCCGGAGCAGCAGGAAAAATTTCTTCGGACCGCTTACCGGCGGACCGGGGATATGGACGTATTGCTGAACCAGCTTTTTTACCTGTCGAAGCTGGAGACCGGAAATATGCCCCTGCATCTAAAAAACATCGATTTGGCCCATTTTATCCGAAGTTATGGGGAAGGCAAGAGAGAAAGTCTCGATCCGGAAAAAATAAAGCTTTCTGTTTCCGTGGAAAATGCAGAAGGCCAGGTGGAAGCCGACCCGGAACAGCTCCACAGTTATGGTCCACATCAACCGCATCCGCGAGAAAATCGAGGATGACAGCAGAAATCCGAAGATTCTGGAGACCGTCTGGGGCGCCGGGTATCGGCTTAACAAATAAAGTATTTAAAATCTGTTTAGAAAATCACCTCCTGTTTGTTTAATGCGGACTGCTATGCTTTCTGTAGAAAATGAACAGGAGGTTTTTCATATGTTAAGAGAAGGATTCAATGGATTTTGTATGGCGCTGGCGGACAGTGTTCCGGGGGTATCCGGAGGAACGGTAGCCTTTATCCTGGGCTTTTATGACCGCTTCATCGGTTCCATCCACAATGTGGTGTTTGGTAAACGAAAGGATAAAATGACGGTTCTTCGTTATCTCGTGAAGCTGGGAGTCGGCTGGGCAGTCGGAATGGTTCTGGCGGTGTTGATTTTATCTTCCCTGTTTGACAGCCACATCTATACCGTCAGTTCCCTGTTTATCGGCTTTATCGCCGGTTCCATTCCGCTGATTATTTTAGAAGAAAAGGAAAGCTTTCGTCCCTTTGTAAAAGGCCTTCCTTTCTGTCTGGCAGGAATCCTTGTGGTAGCAGGAATCACCTGGCTGAACGGCAGAATCGGAAACGCAGCCATGGATCTGGGGCAGTTTTCTTTTGGTCTTGGAATCCGGCTGTTTTTCATCGGAATGTTTGCGATCTCAGCGATGTTTCTTCCGGGAATTTCCGGTTCCACCCTGCTTTTGATCTTCGGAGCTTATATTCCGGTAATCACTGCGGTAAAAGGTTTTCTGGGACTACATTTTGTTTATTTTCCGAGTCTGATGTTTTTCGGCCTGGGTGTTCTCACAGGAGCAGCCACGGTGGTAAAAGGAATCAAGGTCTGCCTGGAAAAGTTCCGCACCCAGTCGGTGTATGCGATTCTTGGAATGATGATCGGTTCTTTTTATTCCATCGTTCAGGGGCCGACCACTCTGGATGTTCCTCAGAAGGCGATGAATCATAATCTTTTTAATCCCATCGCCCTTGTCATCGGCCTGGCTCTGGTTCTGGGACTCCAGAAAATGAAAATGAGAAAATAGCTGTCCTTTTCCCCGGAAATAAGGTATGATAGAAAAAAAGCAGACGAAGGGGATCGGATATGGATTTGAGAGTATTGCGCTATTTTTTGACCGTGGCCAGGGAGCAGAGTTTTACAAAAGCGGCAGAACAGCTGAATATCACCCAGCCTACGCTCTCGAGGCAGCTGGCGGCTCTGGAGGACGAGCTGGGAGCGAAGCTTTTTGACAGGGGCGGGCGCTCCATCACCCTCACCAACGAGGGGGTGCTGCTGAAAAGACGGGCCCTGGAGATCGTCGATCTGGAAGATAAGATCGTCAGCGAGTTCAAGGGAAACAGCGAATCCATAGAGGGCAAAATTGCGATCGGCTGCGGGGAATTTATGGCAGTGGAGACTCTGGCGAAGATCTGCAAAAGATACAGGGAAAAATATCCGCTGGTCCAGTTTGCCCTCCATACGGGAACGGCGGATGCGATCCTGGACCGGATGAACAAAGGTTTGATTGACATCGGGCTTTTTCTGGAGCCCGTGAGCACGGAGGGAATGGACTATATCCGGATACAGGGGAGCGACCATTGGGTAGTGACCATGCGGGCGGACGATCCTCTGGCAGCAAAGGAATTTATCACGAAGAAAGACCTTTTAGGGCTGCCCCTCATCCTGCCGGAGCGCACCAACGTGCAGAGTGAGCTGGCCAACTGGTTCGGAAAAGATTTCAGCAGGCTGAATATTGTTTTTACCAGTAATCTTGGCACCAACGCTGGAATTATGGCGGTGAATGGCCTGGGCTATCCGGTCTCCATCGAAGGAGCGGAGAGATACTGGCGGGAAGATCTGGTAGTCCAGCGGCGGCTTTCACCCAAGATCGAGACCAGCACGGTCATTGCCTGGAAACGAAATCTCCCCTATTCGCCGGCTGTTAATCGCTTTATTGAGGAGATAAATGCCTGGGAAGCATAGAACGCTTTGCAATATAAGTATTAGACATAAGCAGCAGGGCGTTTTATAATACTTATAAGAAAAATTTTTGGAGGTGTTATCTGTGAAAAAAAGACTGGTAGCATATTTCAGCGCGAGCGGCGTGACACGAAAAGCAGCTGAGAACATTGCCGAAGCAGGCGGTTATGACCTTTATGAGATCACACCGAAGGCAGCTTACACAAAGGCAGATCTGAACTGGATGGATAAGAAATCCAGAAGCAGCGTGGAGATGAATGATAAGAGCATTCGTCCGGAAATCGCCGGAGCAGAGCTTGACGTGGCTTCTTATGATGAGATCCTTCTCGGTTTCCCCATCTGGTGGTATGTGGCTCCGACTATCGTCAACACATTCCTGGAAAAATATAATCTTTCCGGCAAAAAGATCATCCTCTTCGCCACTTCCGGCGGCAGCGGCTTTGGCAACACTGTGAAAGAGCTTGAGCCTTCCGCTCCCGGAGCTGTGATTGAGGAAGGAAAAATCCTCAACCGGATGACGAAACAGGAGATCAGCGACTGGGTAAAAGAGTTATAAGGAGTGTAAAAACATGGCAAAAATCGTACAGACAGCAGGAAGAAATGCTCTCGGAGAGTTTGCTCCGGAGTTCGCACATTTTAATGACGATGTGCTTTTTGGAGAAAACTGGAACAACGAAGACATCGACCTGAAAACGAGAAGCATCATCACGGTGGTTGCCCTGATGGCCTCCGGTATTACCGATTCTTCTCTGAAATTTCACTTACAGAACGCAAAGGCTCATGGCGTGACTCAGAAAGAGATCGCCGCTATCATCACCCACGTTGCCTTCTATGCAGGCTGGCCCAAGGGCTGGGCGGTATTTAACCTTGCAAAAGAGGTCTGGGATGTAAACGAGTAAAGAATTTCCTGTGGCGCAGGTCGTCACAGGATTTTTTATGTCACAGGAACGGTGGCAGGATTTTCAGATGAGTGTTATAATCAGAGAAAAAGCGACAGGAGAAAAGGGACAAAATGACAGAAGACCTCATTATTCACAGAAAAACCATCCCCGCCCGGGAGCCGGAGTATGCCGATTTTCCAGAGAAACTGCATCCGGATATTGTGAAATTTTTAAAGAATCATGGAATCGAAAAGCTCTATATTCACCAGACGGAAGCTTATGAGCAGGCGGCGGAGGGCAAAAACCTCGTGATCACGACTCCCACAGCCAGCGGAAAATCCCTTTGTTTTTATCTTCCCGTCATCGATGCGATTCTGAAGGAGCCGCTGACCAGGGCGCTTTTTGTCTATCCCACGAAGGCTCTGGCGGCGGATCAGTATCGAGCTCTGCTTCCCTGGATTGAATTTTTCAGAAGGGAGCGGCTGGACGCGGGAGTCTACGACGGCGATACTTCACCGAAGGAGAGAAGCCGCATCCGCAAACAGGCCAACATCATTCTAACCAATCCGGAGATGCTGAACGGCGCGATGATGCCGAATCACAGCAAATATGGGTTTGATTTCATTTTTTCTAATGTAAAATATGTGATCCTGGATGAGCTTCATGTGTACCGGGGCGCTTTCGGCTCCCATCTTGCCAATGCGTTCCGGCGCTTTTCAAGAATCTGTCGCTATTATCACTCAGCGCCGCAGTTTCTCTGCAGTTCCGCTACGATTGCCAATCCCGTGGAGCTGGCGGAAAAGATCTGTGGAGCGCATTTTTCTTGTATCGATCGAAATGGGGCCGGGGCGGAGGAGCGGGAATACTGCTTGGTGCAGCCTCCGAAGATCACGGGAAAGGATAAAAGCTACTATGGTCAGAAATCCGTGGTCGATACGACAGTGGAGCTTCTGCCTGAGATCCTGAATGAGGGAAAAAGTTTCATTGCCTTTGCAAAATCCAGAAAAAATGTGGAGATTATTTTAAAAGAAACCCGGGACAGGCTGGAGGGTGCGGGCTTTCTCGGAACCGGAAACAAGGACCAGATCTCCGGCTACCGGGGCGGCTATACGCCGGAGGAGAGAAAAGCCATCGAAGGAAAAATGATCTCCGGTGAACTCAAAGGCCTGATTTCCACAAATGCCCTGGAGCTCGGAATCGATATCGGTTCTGTCGCCGTCACGGTGCTGGCGGGCTATCCCGGAACAAGAGCCGCTTTCTGGCAGCAGACCGGCCGGGCGGGAAGGAGGGGAAAGGCGGTAAACTATCTGATCCTGGACCAGCAGTCTATGGATCAGTATATCGCGCTGGAACCGGAGTGGCTTTTCTCAGGCAGCAGCGAGAATGCGGTGGTGGACCCGGATAACCTTCTCATCGAGCTGGCTCATATCCGGGCGGCCGCGGCGGAGCTTCCTTTGTCGCTGGATGACGGAGCGCTTTTTCCGGATCTTGGCGAGGCTATCCCGGTACTTCTCAAAATGCAGGAGGTACGGAGCCAGAGCGGGTGTTTTGCCTGGTGCGGCGGCCAGTACCCTGCCGGGGAATTTTCCATGCGGAACATCGATCAGAACAAATATCAGCTGATCAACAAGGAGACTGGAGCGAATATCACCGAGATGGACGAGGAACAGGCTTTCCATGAGATCCATCCCGGGGCTGTTTACATGCATGATGGGGATTTCTACCAGGTTGTAGAGATGAATCTGGAAACCAAGATGGTTTATGCCCTGCCTTTTAACGGCAATTATTATACAGTTCCCGGAAGCGAGAGCAATATCCGGGTGATCCATTGTCATAAGGAAAAGACCTGGGGCAGGACCGAGCTTCACTTTGGAGATGTCAATGTCGCGGATTTTGTCTATATGTACAAAAAACTGCAGTTTCATAACCACCAGAATCTGGGCTTTGAGCAGCTGAAACGGCCGCTGACGAAGAATTACGATACGGAAGCTGCCTGGATTAAGATTCCATCAGAGGTCGTGCGGGTGTACAGGAATCTTCTCCAGCCCGACCGGGAAGGACGCTATGTCCGGAACAATCATTTCGACGGTCTCGTCTATGCCCTGAAAAATGCGGCGCTTATGGTCACGATGACAGAGAAGGAAGATATCGGCGTGGCCGTTTCCACGAATGCCCTGGAGCTTTCAGGCTTTGACGCGGGGGAGGTTTCCATCTATTTTTATGACCATTATGTAGGAGGCCTTGGGATTGCAGAAAAGATTTATGATCTCATTCCGCAGGTGGTGGAGCATGCGATCCGCCTGGTGGAGGGCTGCCGGTGCGAGGATGGCTGCGCGGTATGCGTGGGTGATTTAAGACTTGACCGAAAGATCGTTCTCTGGGGATTGAAGAGTTTTCTGGAAGAGCGCACTGTTCCGGAGAATACGAAGGTTGTCAGATGGGCAGAGACGAAATGGGTTCAGAAAGAGTTTCGTTTAAAGGAGCTGCCGGAGCGCTGGGAGGCTTTTTGCCGGAAAGCTGCTTCCAACGGAGAGAGTCTGACGGGCTTTTTCCGTACTGTGCAGAAAGTGGAAGTACATGACGGCGGGTTGCTCTTGTTTCTGAAGGATGAGCTCTATGCGAAATGGGCCAGTGAATGGGAAAATCGCCTGGCTCTCCAGAATGTGATCCTTTCCTATGTGGAGGTGCCCGTGGATTTCCGTCTGGAAATACAGGGCATCTCCGGAACCAACCCGGAAAGACAGCTGAAACAGGAGAAAATGCTGCGAAGATATCGAGGAGACGAGAATGGAACTAAATGAATATCAAAAAGCGGCGGTGCTGGATGAAAGTCCGGTCTGCCTGGTCCGGGCGAACGTCGGGAGCGGAAAGACAACGGTTCTGATTGAAAAAATCCGCTATTTTCATGAGAAAAAAGGCGTGCCGCTGGAACGGATGACGATCCTGACCTTTACGAATAAGGCGGCGGATGAGATCGGTCAGCGGCTTCAGGAAAGCGGAAACAACATCGGAACCTTCCACAGCGTCGCTTTTCACCTGCTTCAGGAAGAGCTTCCGCTGGAGGAGCTGGGCTATGCGAAAGAATTTGAAGTCTGCCTTCCGGAGGAGGAACTTCAGCTGGCAGAACAGCTGATTGCAGAGCAGAAATTAAAGATCAAATACAAGAACCGCCTGCAAAAACGGCTGGAAGAATTTTATGCAAAAGGAAAAACAAAGGATTATAAGGATGATTTTCTGAAACTGGCGGAGCTTCTCACGAAAGAGAAGAAAAGGCAGAATAAAATGTCCTACGAGGATCTTCTGAAAAATACCGTACTGCTTTTGAAACGTCATCCGGAGTTTAAAAGGCCGGCATGGATTATTATTGACGAGATTCAGGACTGTGATGAGCGGCAGCTGGAGATGATTCAGGAGTTAAAAGGCCCGGAAACGAGGATTTTTGCCGTCGGTGATCCCAATCAGGTGATCTATAGCTGGCGGGGAAGCGTTTTTAACATTTTCTATCGTCTGAAAGCGCTCTATCAGGCGAAAGAACTCTCTTTACCCGTCAATTATCGTTCTTCCGGAACGATTCTGAAAGCGGCGGCCCGTTTTCAGGAGACCGGAATGGCTCTTGAGGGAACGAGAGAGCAGGGAGAGAAAATCACGATCCGGAATCACTACGATCCCTTTCAGGAAGCCCTCTATCTGGCGGATAAAATCAAAGGGATGCATGCAAAGGGTGTTCCCTATGAGGAAATCGCGATATTTTACCGTCTCCAGAGCCAGTCTGAGACCCTGAAAAAGGTTTTTGAGGAGGAAAAGGTTTCCTGCTGGGTTTCCCAGAAGGAGGATGGGCAGGAAAATACGGAAAAATTGGAAAACGCCGTGAATCTGATGACGCTTCACGCATCCAAAGGCCTGGAATTTTCTCATGTGTTTATCATCGGCGTCAACAACGGTCTCATTCCGCTGAATCCGAAGAAGGAAGCGGAGGAGGAAGAGGAGCGCCGGCTTTTCTATGTGGGCCTTACCCGGGCAAAAGAGTCGCTGGAGCTGTCCTATTATACTTCGCCGGGCCCCCGGGTCTTACCTGGACCGGGAAGATATCTTTCTTATTTTCCTGAGAGCCTGGTAAATCGTACCTCTGCTTTGGAGATGCGTGACCGAAAAGAGGCAGCGGAGCATCTCCAGAATCTGAAACGGATGATTTTGGAGGAGAGGGAGAATACGTTTTCTTCCGAGCCGGAACTGGCAGAGGCTCAGAAGGCAGAAGGAGAGGAAATCTATAAGGAGGCCGATCTGACAGGAGAAAACCTTCGCACGGAAACTTCATTTGCCAGCAGACGTGTCTCCCACCTCAAATACGGGCAGGGAAGCGTCGTTTCGGAAGATGAGAACACGATTACGGTAAACTTTGATGATTATGGAGAAAAAGAGCTGTTGAAGGCGTTTTCCATGTTAGAAGAATTGTGAGGAAATCAAAATGAAAATAGAACATAACGAAATCTGTCTCAGAGATGTGACAGCCGCTGACTGTAAACAGCTGGGAAAATGGTGAAAAACGCGGCATAGAAAAAGGTGAACTCAAGGCAAAAAAAGAGACAGCTCTTTCTATGGCAGAAGAAGGAATGGATGTTAAAATGATCGCCCGTTTAGTTAAAGTAAGTGAAAGCGACGTTAAAAAATGGATTGATGAAAATTTGTGTGCAGTAAAATAAAAAGATATTTTAATTGCTATAAGTCCTGCTGTTATACATATTGTAAAACTCAGCGAAACAGCAGCCGGTTATCTGCGGATCATGTTTTTTATGTGTTCCTTCAATCTCATTGGATATGCAATAAACTGTGTAACGATATCGGGAATTTTCTGTGCGGGCGGAGATTCAAAATTTGGTCTATGCTGCGATTCTGTTGTAATGTGGTGCATCGCAGTTCCTGCGGGTTTGATTGCTGCTTTTTGGCTCAAATTACCCGTTGTCTGGGTCTTCTTTATTGTAAATCTTGATGAATTGCTGAAAGTGCCTGCCGTATATGTCCCTTTTGCAACCGCCAGTTGACAGATTTTCAGCCCGAAATGGTGGTGCGCAACCGGAAAAACTGTTATACTTTCCCCATCAAAACACTTGAAGGGGAGATGAAAAAATGATCTTAGCGAATAAGATTACAGAGGAAAGAAAAAAGAACGGCTGGTCGCAGGAAGAGCTGGCGAATCAGTTGGGAGTGTCCAGGCAGGCCGTCTCAAAATGGGAAAGTGCGAGCTCGGTTCCGGATCTGCAGAGAGTGCTGGAGCTTTCAAAGCTCTTTGGAGTTACGACAGATTATCTTCTGAAAGATGAGATAGGACCGGAACCTGTGGCGGAACGCATGGTCTATAGCGGGGAGGAGCTTCGGAAGGTTTCCATGGAAGAAGCCAATGCTTTTCTGGCTCTGAAAGAAAAAGGCGCTGAGATTGTGGCCAATGCCACAACGCTGTGTATCATCAGCCCGATTTTTCTGATCGTTCTTGGAGCAATCAGTGAGGATCAGATACTTCCTGTTTCTGAAGGAGTAGCAGCAGGCGTTGGGCTGGTCTGTTTGCTTGGCCTGATTGCTGTTGCCGTCTATCTTTTCATTACCTATGGAATCCGGGAAGACCGTATGGCTCATCTGGAAAAGGAAAGCTTTGAGACGGAATACGGCGTCACCGGAATGGCAGAGGAAAAAAGAGCTTTCTATGAACCTGTATTTGCCAGAGAAATGGCTATCGGAGTAGTTCTTTGCATCCTTTCCGTCATCCCGATCGTTATTGCAGGCACCATGAATGCAGCAGATTATATCTGCGCTTTCTGTGTGGGCTTTCTGCTTCTTATCATTGCTGTCGGAGTGAATCGGATCATCCGGGTAAGCATGATAAAGGGCAGTTATGATATCCTGCTCCAGGAAGGGGAATTCAGCAGAAAAGAAAAACGGCTGAAGAGGAAAACCGATGTCTTTACCAATGCATACTGGTGTCTGGCGACTGCCATTTATCTGGGCTGGAGCTTCTGGAGCGAAAGATGGGATTTTACCTGGATTCTGTGGGTGGTTGCAGGTGTCTTATATGCGGCCCTGCTTGGAATTGTGAAAGTATTTGTGAAAAAAGAAGAATAAGGAAAATAACAGGCGGAGCGTAAACAAAAAGCGCTCCGTTTTTTCTATTTGAGAACTTTTCCCGGAATTCTTGCAAGTTTGCATGTT
The DNA here is from genome assembly GCF_020686945.1 of Fusicatenibacter faecihominis. NCBI lineage: Bacteria > Bacillati > Bacillota > Clostridia > Lachnospirales > Lachnospiraceae > Fusicatenibacter > Fusicatenibacter faecihominis. The sequence goes on from NZ_JAJEPR010000019.1 coordinate 49,854, forward strand.
TCGTGCTAAAATTGCATCTGTATTTTTGGGTCCTGAGGTAAGTGGGACTGGCAAAAGAAGCGAAACGATAGAAGAGAAGACTTTAGGAGCATATAAATTAAATGAAGAGTAAAGAAATGACACCCATGATGAAGGAGTATGTGAGGACTAAGGAACAGTACAAGGACTGTATCCTTTTTTATCGTCTGGGTGACTTTTATGAGATGTTTTTTGAGGATGCCAAGCTGGTGTCCAAGGAACTGGAGCTGACGCTGACAGGAAAAGACTGCGGTCTGGACGAGCGGGCTCCCATGTGCGGGATTCCCTACCATGCCGTGGACGGGTATCTGAACCGGCTGGTGAGCAACGGCCACAAGGTCGCCATCTGCGAACAGGTGGAAGATCCGAAGCTGGCCAAAGGCCTGGTGAAAAGGGAAGTCATCAAGATTGTGACCCCGGGTACCAACATGAGCGTCCAGGCTCTGGATGAATCCAAAAATAACTATATTATGTGTATTGTCTGCACAGCGGACAAGTACGGCATTTCCATCGCGGACATCAGTACCGGCGACTATCTGGTGACGGAGGTGGAAAACCAGCGGAAGCTTCTGGACGAGATCACGAAGTTTACGCCGACAGAGATTATCTGCAACCAGTCCTTCCTGGTGAGCGGTGTAGATATCGAGGACCTGAAACAGCGGTTCGGGACCAGCATCTACGGCCTGGAGGACTGGTATTTTGATGATGATCTCTGCAAACGGACGCTGAAAGAACAGTTTGAGACCGATTCGCTGGAAGGCCTTGGCCTGAAGGATTATAACTGCGGCGTCATCGCGGCGGGAGCCATTCTTCAGTATTTTAAGGAGACTCAGAAAACCTCCCTTTCCAACTTTACCCGGTTGGTTCCCTATGTGACCGGAAAATATATGGTTCTCGACAGCTCCACGAGACGAAATCTGGAACTGACGGAGACCATGCGGGAAAAGAATAAGCGCGGCAGCCTTCTCTGGGTGCTGGACAAGACCAAAACGGCTATGGGCGCGCGGCTTCTCCGGAATTACCTGGAACAGCCGCTGATCGAGCTGGAAGAGATCGAGAAGCGCCAGGAAGCCATCGAGGAACTGAACGCAAACGTGATTTCGAGAGAAGAGATCCGGGAGTACCTGAACCCGGTTTACGATATGGAGCGTCTCAGCAGCCGTATCAGTTATCAGTCCGCCAATCCCCGGGATCTGATTTCCTTTAAATCCTCCCTTTCGATGATTCCCCCCATTAAATATCTGCTGAACAGCTTTCAGTCTCCGCTGATGCGGGAGCTTCACGACAGTCTGGACGAGCTGGAGGACGTCTGCAGCCTCATCGACCGGGCGATTATGGATGATCCGCCTCTGGTGATCAAGGACGGCGGCATCATCAAGGAAGGCTATAATGAGGAGATCGATCGTCTTAGAAAAGCAAAAACCGAGGGAAAACAGTGGCTTTCCGAGCTGGAGGCCAGAGAGCGGGAAAAGACAGGCATCAAAAACCTGCGGATTAAATACAATAAGGTCTTCGGTTATTATCTGGAGGTCACCAATTCCTACAAAGATATGGTACCGGACTATTATATGAGAAAACAGACCCTCACGAATGCCGAGCGCTACATCACGCCAGAACTCAAGGAGTTGGAGGATGTGATTCTCGGTGCGGAGGATAAGCTATTTTCCATGGAATACAACCTGTTCACCGATGTGCGTGAGACGATTTCCAAAGAAGTCCTGAGAATTCAGACGACAGCCCGGGCCCTGGCAGCGATCGACGTTTTCACCTCCCTGGCCTTTGTGGCGGAGAAAAATGATTATGTTCGGCCGAAAATGAACAGCAGGGGCATCATCGATATCAAGAACGGCCGCCATCCGGTGGTGGAAAAAATGATGCAGAACGACCTGTTCATTGCCAACGACACCTACCTGGACAATGGAAATCACCGCGTTTCCATCATCACCGGCCCGAACATGGCCGGAAAGTCCACCTACATGCGTCAGACGGCCCTGATTGTGCTCATGGCCCAGGTGGGAAGCTTTGTGCCGGCAGATTCTGCGAAGATCGGCATCTGCGACCGGATTTTCACCCGAGTGGGAGCCTCCGACGATCTGGCCAGCGGTCAGAGTACCTTTATGGTGGAAATGACCGAAGTCGCTAATATATTAAGAAATGCCACCTCCAACAGCCTGCTGATCCTGGACGAGATCGGCCGTGGAACCAGCACCTTCGACGGTCTTTCTATTGCCTGGGCGGTGGTGGAGCACATCAGCAACTCGAGACTTCTGGGAGCCAAGACGCTGTTTGCCACCCATTATCACGAGCTTACAGAGCTGGAAGGGAAGCTGGCCGGCGTGAACAACTACTGTATTGCAGTCAAGGAAAAAGGCGACGATATCGTATTCTTAAGAAAGATTGTCAAAGGCGGAGCGGACAAGAGCTACGGCATTCAGGTGGCGAAGCTGGCCGGTGTTCCGGACTCCGTCATTGAGAGGGCCAAGGAGCTGGTGGATGAGCTGAGCAATGCGGACATCACGGCCACCGTCCGGGAGATTCAGGCTGTGGGCAGCAAAAATAAGCCCAAGGCGAAAAAATATGACCAGGTAGATCTGGAGCAGATTTCCCTTTTCGATACGGTGAGCGACGAGGATATTTTAAAGGAACTGGATGAGATCGATGTGAGCACCCTCACACCCATTGATGCCTTAAACACCATTTACCGGTTGCAGAACCGGCTCAGGAACAGGTGGGGTAATTCATGAAAACAATTTCTGTACTGGATAAAAATACCATTGACAAGATCGCGGCTGGCGAGGTCATCGAGCGGCCTTCTTCCATTGTAAAAGAGCTGGTGGAAAATGCCATCGACGCGGGTTCCAACGCTGTGACTGTGGAGATCAAGGACGGCGGCACCACGCTGGTGCGGATCACCGACAACGGGGAAGGCATCGCGCCAAGCGAGGTGAAAAAAGCCTTTATGCGCCACGCCACCAGCAAGATCACGAAGGCGGAGGATCTTTTCGGCATCACTTCCCTGGGATTCCGTGGAGAGGCTCTTTCCAGTATTGCGGCGGTTTGCCAGGTGGAGCTTATTACCAAGACGGCAGGAGAGCTGACCGGCGTTCGCTATGTTATTGAAGGCGGAGAGGAAAAGACCCCGGAACCCGAGGAGATCGGAGCGCCGGAAGGTACGACCTTTAAGGTACGCAATGTGTTCTATAATACGCCGGTTCGCCGGAAATTTCTCAAAAGCCCTCAGACTGAGGCAGGTTATATCAACGATCTGATGGAACGGCTGGCCCTGTCTCATCCGGAGGTTTCCTTTAAATTTATCAACAATAACCAGAACCGGCTGCATACCTCGGGAAATTCCAACCTGAAGGATATCATTTACGGAATCTATGGCAGGGAGATCACGGCGAATCTCGTGGAGGTCCACGGGGAGGCTCCCTTTGGAACGCTGACGGGCTATATCGGAAAGCCCATCATTTCCAGGGGAAACCGGAATTATGAGAACTATTTCATTAACGGCAGATACATCCGGAGTTCCATCATCTCCAAAGCCATCGAGGACGCTTACAAAAACTTCATGATGCAGCACAAATATCCCTTTACGGTCCTGCATTTTCAGCTGGACGGGGATCTTCTGGATGTAAACGTACATCCCACGAAGATGGAGCTTCGTTTCTCTGACCAGGAGGGTATGTACCGACTGGTATACGAGACGGTTCGAAATGCTCTGGTGGGCCGGGAGATGATTCCGGATGTCCATGTGGGAAAAGAAGCGCCCGCACCGAAAGAGCCCCCGAAAAAAGAGAGCTTTCCCGAGCCCTTCGAGGTGAAGAGGCGGGAAGCAATGATGCAGGAGAAACGCGCGGAGGCAAAAAAAACGGCGGCCACGATTTATGCAACTCCCGGGACAAACGCGACCAGGACCGAAGCAGCCGCTTCCATCGTTCGTGAGCGCCCCAACTACTCTTCTTCCCGTGAGGAGGGCGGCTTCGCCAAATCCCTCTATGAGGTTCCGGAGAATCTGATCAAACCCACGGAGCGAAAAGTGGATGAACAGGCCGAGATGGAGAAATGGACCTCGGAGGGCAAAAATCCCGCCCTGAAGCTCCAGGCGAGACCGGCCACAAACGACACTACAGCAGCTCCTTCCGCTGCAATGGAAACTCCGACTTCTGCCAAACCAGCAGAGGCAGAGTTGCCTCCGGAATCGCCAATCCCGCCGGCAGTCCCCTCAGAATCGGAACCTGCGACATCGGTTCAGTCCCCGAAACAGATGGACCTTTTCGAGGAGAAACTTCTCTCCAAGGAACACATCAAAGAGCACCGCATCATCGGCCAGCTCTTTGAGACCTACTGGCTGGTGGAATTTCACGAGAAACTCTATATCATTGATCAGCACGCAGCTCACGAGAAAGTCCTTTTTGAGCGGACGATGAAGAGCCTGAAGGATAAGGAATATACGGCCCAACAGATCTCACCGCCGCTGATCGTGAGCCTTTCCATCAAGGAACAGGAGCTTTTAAATAAGTATATGAAAAATTTTGAGACCATCGGCTTTGAGATCGAGCCCTTCGGCGGGGATGAGTTTTCCATCCGGGCCGTTCCGGGCAATCTTTTCGGCCTGGCAGAGCGGGACGTTTTTCTGGAGATGCTGGACAGCCTCGACAAGGATACGGGCCGCGTCAGCGAGGATCTGATCAATGAGAAGATCGCCTCCATGTCCTGTAAGGCTGCGGTGAAAGGAAACCACCGGCTGTCGGAAAAAGAGGCAGAGGCCCTGATCGACGAGCTTCTGACGCTGGATAATCCATATAACTGCCCCCATGGCCGCCCGACGATCATTGCCATGAGCAAATATGAGCTGGAAAAGAAATTCAAACGGATCGTCTGAGACTTAAGGAGGAACGAAAATGGAAAAACCACTGGTGATACTTACCGGTCCCACGGCTGTGGGAAAAACAGCTCTTTCCATCGGTCTAGCCAAAGCCATCGGCGGCGAGATTATCTCCGCGGATTCTATGCAGGTATACAGAGGGATGGATATCGGTTCCGCCAAGATCCGACCGGATGAGATGGAGGGCGTTCCCCATCATCTCATCGATGTGCTGGACCCGGAAGATGAATTTCATGTGGTCCTTTTTCAGAAGCTGGTGAAAGAGGCCATGGAGACCATTTACCGGAACGGTCATATTCCGATTCTTACCGGCGGAACAGGCTTTTATATTCAGGCGGTCCTTTACGATATCGATTTTACGGAAAACGGCGAGGACATGTCCTACCGGGAAAGCCTGGAGAATCTGGCGGAGGAAAAGGGAGCGGAAACGCTTCATGAGATGCTGAGAAAAGTGGACCCCGTCTCTGCGGAGGAGATCCATGCCAACAATATCAAACGGGTGATCCGGGCGCTGGAGTATTTCCAGCAGACCGGGGAACCCATCTCCCTTCACAATCAGCGGGAACGGGAGAAAAAAGCCGCCTACAACAGAGCCTATTTTGTGCTCAATGCCCCCCGGCCTCTTCTCTATGAGCGGATTGACAGGCGGGTGGATGAGATGCTGGAAAATGGCCTGGTGGAGGAAGTGGAGCGCCTCCGGGACCGGGGCTGCACGAGGGAGCTGGTTTCCATGCAGGGACTCGGCTACAAGGAGATCCTGGCCTGGCTGGATGGAGAGATCAGTTACGAGGAAGCCGTGGAGATCTTAAAGAGAGACACCCGCCATTTTGCCAAACGACAGATCACCTGGTTTAAACGGGAGCGGGATGTGATCTGGATCGACAAGGACGCTTTTGATTACGATGAAAAGAAAATCCTGGACTTCATGATCCGGGAGCTGAAAGAGAGAAAAATCCTTCCGGAATTATAATAAAGACGAAAGAGAGTGACCATTATGACAACAGAATCCATGTATCAGGAGATTGGCATCCGGCCGGAAGTCCTGAAGTTTGGAACAAAAATAGAAAAATCCCTGAAAGAGCGTTTCGACCGCATTGATGAGACTGCTGAGTACAATCAGCTGAAAGTCATCCATGCTATGCAGAAAAACCGTGTCTGTGCGGAGTGCTTCAACCAGTCCAGCGGCTATGGCTACAACGATCTGGGAAGAGAGACCCTGGAAGCCGTTTATGCTTCTGTTTTCCATACGGAGAGCGCTCTGGTCCGCCCCCAGATCACCTGTGGAACCCATGCCCTGGCTCTGGCCCTTTCCAGCAATTTACGGCCGGGAGATGAGCTTCTGTCCATTTCCGGCAAGCCCTACGACACGTTGGAGGAGGTCATCGGCATCCGGCCTTCCATGGGCTCCCTGAAAGAATACGGCGTGAGCTACAGCCAGGTGGACTTAAAACCGGACGGCTCCTTTGATTTCGAGAAGATCCGCGAAGCCATCAAGCCCCACACCCGCCTCATCGCGATTCAGCGTTCCAAGGGCTATCAGACCCGCCCGACCCTTTCCGTGGAGAAAATCGGGGAGGCGATCGCTTTTGTAAAAGGCATCCGGAAGGATCTCATCGTCATGGTGGACAACTGCTACGGAGAATTTGTGGAGCGCATCGAGCCCTCCGACGTGGGAGCGGATATGACCGTCGGTTCCCTCATCAAGAATCCCGGCGGCGGTCTGGCTCCTGTGGGCGGCTACATCGCCGGAACCGAGCATTGCATTGAAAATGCAGCTTACCGCCTGACTTCTCCGGGCCTTGGAAAAGAGGTCGGGGCAACGCTTGGCGTCAATCAGTCCTTCTTCCAGGGACTTTTCCTGGCTCCGACTGTGACAGCCAGCGCGTTGAAGGGTGCGATTCTGGCAGCCAACGTCTATGAATCCTTAGGTTTCCCAGTGGTTCCCAACGGCACCGAGAGCCGTCACGATATCATTCAGGCCGTTACCTTCGGAAAGGCCGAGGGCGTCATCGAGTTCTGCAAGGGCATTCAGGCGGCTGCTCCCGTGGACAGCTATGTGACGCCGGAACCCTGGGCAATGCCGGGTTATGACAGCGATGTCATCATGGCTGCAGGCGCTTTTGTGCAGGGTTCTTCTATCGAGCTTTCTGCCGATGGCCCGATCAAACCGCCCTATGCCGTTTATTTCCAGGGAGGACTTACCTATCCCCATGCGAAACTGGGTATTCTTATGTCTCTGGAGAAACTGGTGGAAGCCGGTATTGTAACGCTTCCGTAAGTAAAAATCAGGAGGAAAAACCATGGAGGTATATGTCATCGGAGCCGGAGCGGCAGGTCTTATGGCTGCTGTCTCAGCGGCGGATGCCGGAGCGGCGGTAACGCTTCTGGAAACCATGGAAAAACCTGGGAAAAAGATCAGCATCACCGGAAACGGCCGCTGCAATCTCACAAACCGGGACATCCAGGACGCAAATTTCTATTTTTCTGACGCCCCGAAGACTGCCGACGGCATTCTGAAAGCATTCCAGGCGAAAGATACGCTTCATTTTTTTGAAAACGCAGGCCTTCTTATGAAGGAGCGGGAGGGAGGGCTCATCTATCCCTATTCCGATCAGGCCCAGTCCGTTGTGAATGCCCTGCTTCAGGAAGTCCGGCGGCGGAAGATCAAGCTCAAATGCCAGGAGCGGGTGCTCTCTATTGAGAAAAAGAAGGCGCGTTTCTATATTAAGACCGAGGGCTGGCATTACGAGGCGGACCGGGTGATCCTCACCTGCGGAGGAAAAGCCGCCCCGGCAACGGGTTCCGACGGGAACGGCTATGCCCTGGCGAAAACCTTCGGCCATACGGTCATTGAACCCCTTCCGGCTCTGGTGCCCCTGACGGCAAAGCTTCCTTTCGGAAGCCTTTTGGACGGTGTCCGGAGCCGGGCAAAAATCACCCTTTTCATCGACGGAAAAGTGGCTGGAGAGGAGAGCGGCGAGCTTCAATGGACCGGCTATGGAATCTCCGGTATTGCCGTATTCCAGCTCAGTTCCCGGGCGGTCCGTGCCCTTCAGAATAAGAAAAAAGTCCGGGCAGAGATTGATCTTCTGCCTGATTTCTCAGAAAAAGAGCTGCTTTCACGGATTCAGAAGCGGGAAGGCTCCTACGAGGAAGTGCTGGGAGGCTTTTATCACGCGAAGGTCTTAAAAGCCCTTCTCAAAGAAGAAAAAGCGTCCCCCGGAGAGAAAGCCCTTCCGGATAAGGCAGCCTCCATCATCAAAAAATCTAGACAGCTCAGTCTTACCATAACCGGTTCCAAAACTTTTGAGCAGGCCCAGGTGACGACGGGAGGAATCCCCTTAAAAGAACTCGATGAGCATACGCTGGAATCGAAAAAAGTCAAAGGGCTTTACCTTGCCGGGGAACTCATCAACGTGGACGGTCCCTGCGGCGGCTACAACCTTCAGTGGGCCTGGGCCAGCGGACACATAGCCGGCGTATCTGCCGGGAAAGGAGATCTATGATTCAGGTACAGCAGCTGAAGCTTCCGGTAGGCCACAAAGACACGGCCCTCCTGGAAGCTCTCATCGCAAAGCTCCATGTAAAAAAGGACGACATTCTTTCCTTTGAGGTGGCCAAGCGCTCCCTCGATGCCAGAAAGAAACCGGAGCTTTTTTACAGTTATGTGGTTAATGTTCAGGTCAAAAATCAGGCGGCTGTCCTGAAAAAAAAGCCGAAAAACACGATTCCTTTTGAAAAAAAGATCTATCAGCTTCCCACTCCCTTAAAGGAAGCGCCATCCCTTCGTCCGGTTATCATCGGGACAGGGCCTGCCGGTCTTTTTGCCGGCCTGGTTCTTGCCCGTCTGGGCTGTCGGCCGATTCTTCTGGAGCGGGGCGATTCCGTGGAAGAACGCCAGAAAAAAGTGGATATCTTCTGGAATACTGGTATTCTGGACCTAGAGAGCAACGTGCAGTTCGGCGAAGGCGGAGCGGGAACTTTTTCCGATGGAAAACTAAATACAGCGGTCAAAGATCCTTCCGGCAGAAACGGCTTTGTGCTCAGGACTTTCGTGGAGATGGGCGCAGATCCGGAAATCCTTTATCTCAACAAACCCCATATCGGCACAGATGTTCTCCGTACGGTAGTCACTCGGCTAAGGAAAGAAATCTGTGCTTTAGGCGGTGAGGTCCGTTTCCGTAACCGGGTGACAGATTTCTTTATCAGAGATGGCCGGATCACCGGCGTGGAGATCAACGGAAAAGAGCGTCTTGATGCCAGTCAGGTGATTCTGGCCACAGGCCACAGTGCCAGAGATACCTTTGAGGTTCTCTTAGGAAAACCGGTGCTTATGAAGGCAAAGAGCTTCGCTGTGGGTGTCCGCATGGAACATCCCCAGGAGCTCATCGACCGGAATCAGTACGGCCGGCCCCATGGGAAAAGTCTGCCGGCTGCGGATTATAAAGTAACCCGGAAGCTTGAAAACGGAAAAGGCGTTTATTCCTTCTGTATGTGTCCGGGAGGCTATGTGGTAAACGCCTCCTCCGAGCAGCAAATGCTGGCAGTCAACGGCATGAGTTATCACAGCCGGGCCGGCCAGAACGCCAACAGCGCTATGGTTGTCACCGTGGGACCGGAGGATTTCGGCTCCGATGCGATCCTGGCGGGAATGGAGTTTCAGAGGAAGCTGGAGCGGGCCGCCTATGAAGCCGGGGAAGGAAAGATTCCGGTGCAGCTTTTCGGTGATTTCCTGAAAAATCAGAAGAGTGTGACTTTGGGCGAGGTAGAGCCCCAGAACAAAGGCCAGTGGCAGTTCGGTGATGTCCGCGGAATTTTCCCGGAGCGCTTAAGCCGAAGCCTTGCGGAGGGAATTTCATCCTGCGAGTATCTGATTCCCGGTTTTTCCAGGCCGGATGCGGTTCTTTCCGGTGTGGAGAGCCGTACCTCCTCACCGGTACACATCGAGAGGGACGAAAATCTTCAAAGTACCGTGAAAGGCCTTTATCCCTGCGGGGAAGGAGCCGGTTATGCGGGAGGCATTACCTCGGCGGCCATGGACGGTGTCAAGGTGGCAGAGCGGGTGGCAGCCCTTCTGGGTATTTCGTTATGATATTTTTAAGAATCCTGCCTCTGTACTTTCGTTTTCTTTTATGATATGATATTGAGATAAAGGTTTGCTTTGCCAAATCTTCGCGGGGAAGACTGCAGGGAGAGCCGATCATTTATGACAGAATATAAGACCATGAAAGACCTGCCTTCAGAGGAGAAACCCTATGAAAAATTTGAAACCCGGGGAGCAGAAGCACTGACAGACGCAGAGCTTCTGGCCGTCCTTTTGCGATCGGGTACCCGGGGAAGTTCTTCTCTTGATCTGGCACGGCTCCTCTTGAGTCCGGAGATTTCCGGCGGGGGCCTTTTGAACCTTTATCACATGAGCACCCGGGAACTGATGAAGCTTCCCGGGATCGGCAGAGTGAAAGCGATCCAGCTGAAATGCCTTCTGGAGCTTTCCAGGAGGATCGCGAAAGAGCCGTTCAGAAAAGAACTGTCTTTTGACAGCCCAAAGTCCATTGCGGATTATTATATGGAAGATTTCCGGCATGCGGAGCAGGAGCGCATGATGATCCTGATGCTGGACACGAAAGGCGGTTTTCTGGGAGAAGCCGTCATTTCTATCGGCACAGTCAACGCTTCCCTGGTCTCTCCGAGAGAGATTTTCCTGAAAGCGCTGGCTTTTCATGCGGTGTCCGTGATTATGCTCCACAATCATCCCAGCGGGGACCCGACTCCTAGTGAAGAAGATCTGCTTCTGACCCTCCGTGTCAGCAAGGCGGGGGAAATGATCGGGATTGAACTTTTGGATCATCTGGTCCTGGGAGACCGAAAGTACATAAGTTTCAGAGAACAGGGCTTTTTTGATAAAAATTAAGTGTACGCGCTTAAAGCAGTAAAGAGAGGGGAACAGATATGTCTTTAAAACGTATTTGCGGAGTGGACCTCGGAAGCGATACGATCAAAATCTGCGATAAAAACCAGAAAAAACTTCTTTGTGAAAAAAATATGATAGCGGTGAGAAACCGGACGGATCTCATCGGAGTCGGGCAGGATGCTTTTGAAATTTATGAGAAAGCTCCCTCAGACGTCTATGCGGGCTGCCCCATCCAGAACGGTTCCCTGGCGGAGGGAAGCAGTCAGGAAACCATCTTGATCCATCTGATGAAAAATTTTTCTACATTCTTTACTCATCACCCCAATATTTACATTACAGCTCCCACAGATATCACAGAGGTGGAGCGTCGGGCCTATTACAAAATCCTTTCCGGCCGGCTCCGGGCCAAAAGCGTGATGCTGGTGGAAAAAGGCGTGGCGGACGCAGCCGGTATCGGGATGCCTCTTGACTCACCGGAAGGTCAGATGATCGTGAATCTCGGCGGCGACCGCACAGAGATCTCTGTAATCTCCGAAGGAAAAACAATTATTCAGAGGACACTCCGCACCGGCGGCCATACGCTGGACGAGGATATCATGAACATGGTGAAAAAACAGTTTCAGCTGAATATTGGCCGAAAGACGGCGGAGGCGCTGAAAAATCAGCTGGCATATCTTCTGAACGGTCCGGCTCTTGAGATGCGTGTCTTCGGCATTCATACGGTGACGGGACTCCCACGGCAGGTGGCGATTCCGGCTCTCGCTGTCAGCGTGTCGATTGTGGACACCATTGACGCCATCACGGAGGTGGTAAAAACCACGATGGAACGGACACCGCCCCAGCTTCTGGAAAACATCCGGAAAAACGGCATTTATCTCACCGGCGGCGTTTCCCTTCTTCCGAATCTTTCCATTTATATGCAGAAAGAGCTGGAAGTTCCGGTTTACAATGTATCCGATCCGATCTTTACTACGGTCCGGGGACTTGTCCGGATCATGAACGATTCGGATCTTCGGAAAAAAGCAGCCTTCACACTGAAGGATTTTGCAGGAAATCTCATCTAGGATAAGGAATGGCTATGAAGAAAAAAATCAACGACTCCAAGAAAAGCAAATATATTTTTGTGACGCTCTGCATCGGCTGCTGCGCCCTGGTGATTCTTTCTCTGGCTTCGGATATGTCCGTCGGGCCGCTGAAATATGTGAGCGGCTATGTGATCACACCGATTCAGAAAGGGCTGAACGAGGTTGGAAACTGGATTTCCGATAAAGGAGTTTATCTCCAGAGTAACGTGGACTATGCAGCTCAGTGCAAAGAACTTCAGGAAAAGGTAGACCAGCTGACAGCGGAGAACACGGAGCTACTTGCCGACCGGGAAGAGAAAGAACGCCTGGAAAAGCAGCTGGAACTCAGCGCCCAGTACGATTACGATAAAGTTGGCGCCAGAGTCATTGCGAGGGATTCTGACAACTGGTTCAACGTTTTTACGATTGATAAAGGCAGCGACGACGGCATTGAGGTGAACAACAACGTAATTTCCAACGGCGGCCTTGTGGGTATTGTGACTGACGTCGGCCCCAATTACGCCATTGTGCGCTCGATTATTGATGATTACAGCAATGTCAGCGCCATGGTGACGACTACGGAGGACACCTGTATCATTGCCGGAGATCTCCGCCTCATCGACGAGGGAAAGATCAATCTGGTCAAGCTCACCGACAGCCGGGACAAGGTGACAGTGGGTGACAAAGTGGTCACTTCTGATATCAGCAGCCGTTTCCTTCCAGGAATTCTTATTGGCTATATCAGCGAGATTTCCATGGATTCCAATAATCTGACCAAATCCGGTTATATCACGCCGGCGGTCGATTTCCGGCATCTCCGTGAAGTGATTGTTATCCGGGATCAGAAGGAAGTGGCCGGAGCGGATGAATCTCTGAAACAGGCTGCCAGCAAGGAGACCGAAGGCCTGGTAAATGATAGCACCGAGGCGGCGACGGCCGCTGAGACAGAAACAGCAGACACTGCTGCTTCTGACAACGGACAGTAAAGGAGGAGCAAGATGAGAATAAGACGACGGATTATTATGATCCTGCTGATTTTCTTCTGCTTTCTACTTCAGTCCACGCTTTTTCAGAACATCTTTGCCGCGGCAGAGATCGCACCGAATTTCATGGTGATTCTCACTGTGTCCTTCGGACTGATGAGAGGGAAAAGAGAGGGAATGTTTGTGGGTTTTCTGGGAGGGATCCTTTCGGATCTGTTCTTCGGAAGCGCCCTGGGCTTTACGGCCCTTCTTTATGTGATCATCGGATACTGCTGCGGTTTCTGCTACCGTATTTTTTACGATGATGATGTAAAAATGCCGGTTATCCTCATTGCTGTGAGCGATATCGGTTATGGGATAGCCATGTATGCCTTTCAGTTTCTTCTCCGGGGCCGTGTGGATTTTCTCTTTTATGTAAGAAGAGTTATTATCCCGGAGATGATTTACACCGTTGTGGTTACTCTGGTGGTATACAGGCTGCTGTTACTGTTGAACCGTAAACTTGAAAAAGCAGAACAAAGGAGTGTAGGCAGCTTTGTTTGATAACGTAAAAAGTACACTTTCAAAGGCGATAAAGTCCAGAATCCTGATTTTGATCCTGGTTCTTATCGTTCTCGCCTTTATTTTGGTCCAGAGGCTTTTCCAGCTGCAGATCATCAACGGAGAAAGCTATCAGACAGATTTTACCATGCAGATTAAGAGAACCAGGGAGCTTAAGAGCACCCGTGGAAATATCCTGGACAGCGACGGTAATCCTCTGGCCTACAACCGGCTTTCCTATTCTGTTACCTTTGCAGACAGCGGAAGCTATAACTCGACGAAAGAGCAGAATCTGACTCTCAACAGCTCCATGTACGGGATTCTGAAGATCCTGGAGGACAATGGCGATGAAGTCAGCACCAGCAGCTTTGCCATCGGTCTTGATGACAACGGCAGCTATTATTTCACGAAGAGCAGTTTCAACCTGCAGCGATTCAAGGCCGATATCTACGGAAGACTGACGATCGACGATATGAGTGATGAGGAAAAAAATGCGACTGCAGAAAAAATGATCGAGGAGATGTGCGCCGCTAAAAAATTCGGGCTGGATCTTTCTTCTTATGATAAAGCCGACCTGGAAGCCTATGGCCTTCCGGACAGTTTCACGAAAGAAGAAATTTTAAAGCTTGCAGCTATGCGAAGCGCCGTGGCGTCCAACAGCTATCAGAAGTATGTAACCTCCACACTGGCTACGGATGTGAGTGAAAAGACTATGTCTCTGATTATGGAGAACAAAGACCTTTATCCCGGCGTGGATATCGAGGAAGATTCCATCCGTGTCTATGAGGACAGCAAATATTTTGCACCGCTGATCGGTTACACCGGTCAGATCTCCGCGGAAGAAATGGAGAGCCTCAACGCAGACGGTGGAAATTACAAAAATGGCGATATCGTTGGAAAATCCGGCCTGGAGCAGCATTTTGAGAAAGAGCTTCAGGGTGAAAAGGGTTCCCAGACCGTCTACGTCGATAATATGGGTAAAGTTGTTGATGAAGAGGCGGAGGTAAATCCCGAGGCCGGAAGCAACATTCAGCTTACCATCAACCGGGATCTTCAGAAGACGGCTTACGAT